>CAINUH010000293.1 GCA_903853735.1 uncultured Desulfomonile sp.
CTGCTCCATATAAAATTTCTTTATACGTATGGGACACTTCATCATACCCCAAAGATCTGGTCGCGCCAATCTTTTTTCTTGACAAGGAGAACCGTGGATCTCCTAATAGGGCACTATGCCCCAAAAACCCGCGCATGTCAAAGACTTAATACTTACACTGCGAAAAAGCTTGTCAAAGCACAATTTTAACTTGACCCCTCGGACCGGTTCAAATTAGGACACTACCGAAAACGCGGGGTGGTTTACAAGAATTCTTAGTGGCTTTACCCTCTTCAGATTGTGTCACACCGGACTGGTTGGCCACCGCCCTTTGGCCTCTAACCCGCAGTCCGCTTACAACGGTTCTATCTTCAGCCCGTTACAGCGGTAGGAAAACCTTCCATAACCGCGGGGGCTCTTTGCCGACCTTTCATTATGAGGTTTCGATCACGAATCGGTGTCGGGTATTACTTCAATTTCGGTCAAAGGCGGGAGTGAGGAAAGATCCGTGAGCCCGAATACCTCAAGAAATCGCCGAGAAGTGCCGTAAACAAGTGGACGGCCCGGAATGTCAAGCCGACCTGCGACCACGATCAGTTCCCTATCAAGTAAGTTCTTGATCGTGCCGGCCGTCTCAACTCCCCGGATTTTTTCGATTCTACTTCTGGTTATAGGCTGGTTATAGGCTATGATAGATAGTGTTTCAAGAGCTGCTCGGCTAAGTCGAGAAGGTTTGATGCTTTTCATATCAAGAATCCATGGAGCAACCACAGGCAAGGAGCGGAACTGATACCCGCCGGCTACCCTAGCCAGCACGAAGCCTCTGGACCTCTCTGAGTATTCCAACTCCAGTTCGTACAGTATCTCTTGGATCAGTTGATCCGAGACGCTCTGCAAGACCGTTGAAATGGCTTGAATGTTAAGAGGTTCAGAATGAGCAAAAATTAGTCCTTCCACTACGGATTTGAGAAGTTCCCTATTCATCAGTAGAGTTCCTCTGCTTTTTCGTCACCCGGCCTGACTCCGGTCGCAGTCGAGAGTTAACGGCAACATGTGATGCGGGGTTGATTGGTCGACCATTTGTGGTAGAATAACCCATGAACAGGTCAGGACCTCCATGTTAAGTCTTGAGGCATTGTAAATGAGCTTTAGAGAAGACAACCCGGACGGGATCACTCGCGCAGACATTATCGTGGGCATTCCTTCTTATAATGAAGCGTCTCGGATATCCTTTCCGACGCAGCAAGCGGACAAAGGACTCTCCAAATACTACTCGGAACGGTCGGCTGTAATCATTAATTGTGACAACTGCTCGCCGGACAATACGCGCCAAGCATTTATGCAAACCGCTACTAAGACACCTAAGATGTATTTGTCAACAGAAAATGGTGTTACAGGAAAAGGCAATAATATTAAAAATTTGATACTGAAGGCAGTAGAATTGTCTGCCCAGGCCGTCATGGTAGTCGATGCCGACCTTATGAATATGACCCCACTCTGGATACGAAATCTGGGAGAACCGTTGTTCGAGAACTACCACTTGGTGGCTCCGTTGTACGTTCGCCACAAGTACGACGGAAGCTTTACCAACAACATTATATATCCTCTCACTCGAGCGCTTTACGGTAGACGGGTGCGCCAACCTGTAGGCGGAGAAGTAGGCTTTTCTGGGGAACTCGCCCGCATCTATAAAGACGAATCAGATTATTGTGACGAGGCCGTGGGAAATTTTGGCATAAGCATCTGGATGACTACCGTAGCAATGCGCCATAGTGTTTCAGTCATCCAGTCCTTCATGGGCAAAGCTAAAATTCATAGGGTCAGGGATGTCACTTCCGATGCGGCTAAAATGTTTCGGGACGTTCTGGGAACATTATTCGAACTCATGTGCCGTTACGACAGGTTCTGGAAGGATGTGAAATGGAGTCGGCCAACCGCCGTCTTCGGGTTTGGCATTGGGGACGTGGAGGTCCCCCCTCCAGTGGAGATTGACATCAAGAGCCTATCGGATGAGATCGACACCGGTCTGAAAAGGAACTGGAATCTCTACAAGGAGTTTGTCAACCCACAGAATTTCAACAAGATGGAAGAAGTGGCCGGACTACCCCAGGATGGTTTCGAGTTGCCCACCAATCTCTGGGCTAAGATTCTCTATGACTTTGCTGTAGCCTATCGTAACAGGGCCGTCCCCCACGATGATTTACTTGGTTCCCTGATCCCGCTTTACTACGCGAAAACGCTTTCATTCGTATTAGAAACTGAGGCCATGAACACTCAGCAGGTTGAGGAGTTCATAGAGGATCAATGCCTTCATTTTGAAAAGACCAAGCCGTATCTGTTGGAGCGCTGGTTCCGGTGATGACGGCACGAGAGAATTTTGGACAAAATTCAAGGTCCGGTATGAAACGGACTCAGGGACTTGGCCCTGTCCGGCTCACCACTCTGGAAGACGTCGGGCCGAACTTCTCGGACCAGTGTTGCTTAGTGTGCAGTCGAATAGAGTTGGAATTGACAGGTAGGATCGTTTGAAGGAGCCGGAAATGGCAAAGATACTGATCGTTGATGATGAAGAAGGAATCCGGATGCTTTATTCAATGGAACTTCAGGACGAGGGATATGAAGTTATCACCCTTCCGGACGGTAAAGACCTGCTCGAGGTAGTGGACAGGGAGCGCCCGAATTGCATTGTCCTAGATATTAAGATGAGGGAATACAGTGGGTTGGATTTACTCCAGCACCTTCGGAAAAAGTATTACGATCTCCCCGTCATTTTGAACTCGGCCTATTCCAGCTTCAAGGTTGACCTCAAGGCCGTTGCGGCTGACTATTATGTTGTCAAGAGTTCAGACTTGAGCGAACTCAAAGAGAAATTGAAAACAGCCCTGGAAACTAGTATTCCTAAGTAGAATTGAATGCTAGGGAGAATAATTAAATTTTTGCCTGAATTAAGCTTCATTTCTGTTTGGACCGAGGCTCAAACTGACTCGAAAATGTACTAATATAAAAATGATTGGATGGTGCGGATACTTTTGTCCGGATCAGTTATCCTGAAATTATTCGTGGGAGATGGTTTGTTGACGTACCCAAATTGACCTGGTGGGGCACTATGTCGCTTGGATCAGACCAAGCGCAATTTGATGAACGCATGAATTGTAGCCGGTAAGTCAGACAGGAGGGCCTCATGGCCCTTATCCGCATGGAAAAACTCCAAAAAATCTACAGGGCGGGCTCATTGGAAGTTTCGGCCCTGGACGGCATAGACTTGGTTATAGAGACTGGGGAGTTTCTCGCCATAATGGGACGGTCAGGGTCCGGCAAATCCACGCTCATGAATATTCTAGGCTGCTTGGATGCTCCTACATCAGGAAAGTACTTTCTGGACGGTGAGGATGTCTCAGGATTGGGACGAGATCAGCGTGCAGATGTGCGAAACCGGAAGTTGGGCTTTGTTTTCCAGGGCTTTAACTTGTTACCGAGGATTAATGCTGTTCATAATGTTGAACTTCCGTTGATTTACGGGTACGTTAGTACCAGCCGGCGCCGTAAGGCCGCTGAGGAAGCCCTTAATCTTGTAGGGCTTGGGGACCGTGTGCATCATCTTCCGACTCAGCTCTCCGGCGGACAGCAGCAGAGAGTGGCAATTGCCAGGGCTCTCGTTAACAACCCGGAGATTATTCTGGCCGACGAACCCACTGGGAACCTGGATACTTCGACGAGCATGGAAATCATGGGCGTTTTCAGAAAATTAAACCTGGACCGAAAGATAACAGTGGTCCTGGTGACTCACGATCATGAAATGGGAGATCTAACTGACCGTACAATACTTATTCGCGATGGCAAGATCGAAGGAGACCTGAGAAAGCCGATACCGGTCAACGGAAAAATTGCAGAATAGACTTCTTGACTGCTCCCGCTCGTGCGCATTCAAACATTGTTGCCGGTTCCTGATGGGAGGCAAAAAATTGAAAAAAAAATTATTGCTCGTTATTTGTTTTGCTGCAGCGATTGCAGTGCTGTACCTGGCATTGGGCCGATCTTCGAGAGATGAACCCGAAACTGCTTACATTGCTGTTCCGGTTGAAAAGGGGACTCTCAGGGCAGAAATTTCTTCCACCGGAACGCTCAAACCATTGGTGGAAGTTCTGGTGGGAACGCAAGTTTCGGGCACCATCAAAGAACTTTATGCTGACTTCGAATCCGAAGTGAAAAAGGGGCAACTCATAGCTCTTATCGACCCGGACAGGTTCGAAGCCAAGTCACACCAGGCTAGAGCGGATATGCACGCCGCTAAAGCTGGTCTTTTGAAAGCGGAGGTCACGTTATCCGACGAAATACGAACTCTGCGTCGAAAAGAGGGTTTGATAGAGAAGAATTCGATTAGCCAGAGTGACTATGATGCGGCTAAAACCAAGGCGGATGCGGCCGAGGCTCAGGTGGCCGTGGACAAAGCCAGGTTGGCTCAGCTAGAGGCCAGATTGGAGGAAGCTGAACTCGAACTCAAATATACGCGAATCATCGCCCCGGTGAGCGGGGTCGTGACATCCAGAACCGGTGATGTTGGCCAAACGGTTACGGCCAGCTTTCAGACACCTGTTCTGTTCAAGATTGCCGAGGATTTGACCCGCATGCAGGTTCACACCAACGTGGACGAAGCAGATATAGGAAGGGTTAGGGTGGGACAAAAGGCGGTGTTCACGGTTCCTGCGTTTCCAGATCAAGTTTTGGATGCCTCTGTAAACCAGATCCGAAATGACCCCAAAGTGGAACAAAATGTGGTAACTTACAACGTGATCCTTGATGTAAACAACGAGGATCTCAAGCTCAGACCGGGCATGACAGCCAATGTAAAAATAATGCTCAGTGAGGTTCATGACACTCTTATGATCCCAGATCAGGCTTTTCGCTTCTCCCCTCCGGAAGAAATTCTTGCCAAGTTAAAACAGGATGTTCAGACGGCCCCTGAAGGAGAAAGACGAGTATGGGTGCTCGAAAGCAAGAACAGGATTCACCCGGTGAACGTGAAGGTGGGCATTTTCGGCACTGAAAGAATCCAGATTGTTTCAGACGAACTTAAACCTGGGGATCGGGTGGTGGTGGAGGCCGTTTCCAGAAAAAAGAAAGAAGGTCAACAGACGCCTGCCATTCGATTTCGCTTCTAACTCATTTACCCGCTTCAACTCCTATGAGGTAGTCCATGAGCGAACAAAGTCATTACTCCTCGAATAGACCGGACAAGACAGATGAATCTTCAAAGAATATCGTCTACTCAACGGACCCGGGAGACTATTATTACGCAGGAGTGAACGTGCCGTGTCAGAATGCTTGTCCAGCCTTCACGAATGTTCCTGCTTACATCCGCTGCGTTTATGAGCAGAGATACGCGCGTTCGTATGAACTCAACAAGGGCGTTAACCTCTTCCCAGGTGTACTTGGCCGAATCTGCTCACGGCCATGCGAGAAGAAATGTCGCCACGGTGAACCTGAACTCGGTCAACCCGTGGGGATTTGCCATATCAAGCGGTCTGCAGCGGACTTAAGGGATCCTCGTCTGAGTTACAAGGAAGAAGTTATCCCGACTTTGGGAAAAAGAATCTGCATAGTGGGCGCGGGTCCTGCCGGACTTGCTGCGGCCCACGATCTTTCAGCCGTTGGATTCGATGTGACAGTGCTGGAGGCGCTCGAAGAACCAGGTGGAATGCTCAGGTATGGCATACCAGAGTTCCGGTTGCCAAGAGCGGTTCTCAAATCTGAAATAGCCGCGGCCCTCAGGGTTGGTGTGACGCTCAAGACCGGTGTCAGAGTGGGAACTGACGTATCTATAGACCAACTTTTGGGAGAATATGATGCTGTACTCATAGCAGCAGGATGTTACGTGTCCAAACCCTTGGAGATTCCTGGCGAACAATTCGTAGGTGTTCACTCAGGTTTGCAGTTTGTAATAGATGTTGCTTCCGGGAGGGCCCCATCACTTGGGAAGGAAGTTCTCGTTATGGGAGCCGGATTTACTGCTTTCGACTGTGCGCGTTTGGCTCTTCGATTGGGTGCTGATACCTCTACCCTGTGCCTTAGGGGCACCGAGCGAGACCTGAGAGTCACCGAAGAAGAGATCGTCGAAGCTAAACGGGAAGGTGTGAAAATCCAGGGACTCATGTTGTCCACACGCATAACGGGAAGCGGAAAAGTTGAAGGCGTGGAGTTTGTCCGAACGCGTCCCGGAGAATTGCTACCCAACGGCAGGCGTCGCATGACTCCAATAGAAGGTAGCGAATTTGTCCTCCCGGCTGATTCGGTCATTGTTGCTATAGGACAAGGCTCCGAGCCCTTAGCCTCCCCAGGCGACAAAGACGAGAGGGGAGTCCTGAAGGCGGACAGTATAACTTTCAGTGCCTCTGTTCCGAAACTGTACGCCACCGGAGACTTCATGACAGGCCCTACCACAGTCATTGAATCTATAGCTCGTGGACGTCAAGCAGCGGAAAGGATTGCTGAAGATTTGACGGGGATGAAGTTCCGTCAATGGGCAGTGCGAATCGAAGAGGCCAATATAACGGATAGAGAGCGTTCCTGGGATTTCATTGCTCCACGTCGGATGCCAACTCTCAATCCGATGGGATATCGATTGAAATCTACTGAATTGGAAGTGGAATTGGGTTTCAATCGTGACGATGCCCTTGAAGAATCCAAGCGATGCTACTTGTGTTACCTTCACTATGAGATAGACATTACTCGTTGTATCTACTGTCGGTATTGTATTGATGTGGCCCCAAGGGACTGCATCAAACTGGTGAAAGAAGTGATTACCAACGAAATGGGCGGTATTACCGGTTTTGTGGAGACCACCAAGTGGAGAGAAGTCAATGCAGTGGTCATTGACAACTCGAGGTGTATCCGCTGCGGAGAATGTCTTAGGGTGTGTCCTGTTGATTGCATATCTGTTTCTAAAGTGGAGCTGGTGGAACGCGTGCTCCTGGGTGGGAGGAACTGATGGCTCAAGAACACTGTGTCATCATCGGCAACGGGCCGGCAGCTAATCAGGCTGCACTCACGCTACGCGAGAACTCCCCTGACATGCTCATCACCTTGGTAGGACAGGAGCCGTTTCCTCATTACAGGCCTCACCTCCTGCCCGACTATATTTCGGGGAAATTGTCCGAAAATGATCTTTATGTCAGTCCGACTGAATTCTACAAACGGTCCGGCATCAAGGTAAGGCTGGGCCAACAAGTCGTGAACATAGACTTCTGTAGTAGAGAACTCGCTCTGTCTCACAAGGAAATAATTTCCTTCGACGGTCTCATCATAGCGTGTGGTGGTAGACAGCGAATACCTGAGCGCATGCAAGTATTCGAGGATTTGATGCTTACACTCAAGACCCCTGCGGATGCTGCCGTCTGGATTGATAGACTAACCCAGGTAGACTCTGTTCTGATCGTGGGGGGAGACCTTACTTCCTTGAGTCTCACCAAAGCCCTTCTGTCTTTGAAGAAACGTGTTTTTTTTATGCTTAACGAGGATTCATTTTGGCCGGTTCCTCTCGGAACTGAGGTTGCACAACAGGTTAGACTCAGATTGATGGAGAAAGGTGTGGAAGTCCTCGAGTCTGGGAGAATCAGGCGGGTGGCTCGAATCTCTGACGTGCGACTGGAAGTGGAGACCGACTGGGAAACGTTCAAAGTTGGAATTCTTGGGGTATTTTACGGCATGGTCCCTGATGTGAAGTTTCTAGCTCGATCAGGGCTTGACATAGACCGAGGCATCCTTGTAGACGAGCACCTTCGGACCCGTTTTGATTTGGTCTACGCTGCCGGAGACTGCGCGCAAGTATATCATCCAGGAATCAAGGACTATTGGGTATCCATCGGTTATGAGAACGCTATCAGCCTTGGCAAAGTTGCTGCATTGAATTTATTGGGCGGTATGTATGCTGTGGAAACTGCCCCCTCGAGCATTTTTACCGTAGACGGAATAATTGTTAACACTTCGTGGTGGTTGGAGTTTTAGTATGCCCAAAGTCGATGTTACGGTCGAGGTCTGCGGTATGGCAGGAGATGGTACAATTGCTGCCGGTGGATTAATAAATGAAGCCTTATCAGAGGGCGGATTCTCAGTATTGGGTTTTGACTCTTATCCAGCCGAAATAAGAGGCTTTGGCCGATGTGTGACTCATTCCCGCATAGGGAATAATGAGGTTGTTGCGTTGGGAGATGTTACCCACGTTCTTATCTCCCTTGATGACGAACAGTCCAGATCAAGAGTACCTTTCTTGACTGAAAACTCAATCGTTATTTTCGACAGTAGCCCTGCTGCTTATGTGAGGGAAGACAGCTCCATTGCGGGCGAGGTCGAGCCTGGAACACTGTTGTTCGGAATGCCATTGAGCGATCTGGCTACTGCCGCGTCAGGCACGGAGCGAGGAAGAAACTTGACTGCCCTGGGAGGATTTACAGCTATTTGCGGAATACCTTCTGAACTGTTCCATAGGGTGATTAAGAGAAGATTCAAGGCCAAGGGAGAAAAGGTGCTGCTGGCGAACCTTAACAGCTTTGATGCCGGGGTGACTTATGCCACTCAAAACTTCTCAGAGCGCATAAGGAATATCTTTATACCTCCTGGACAACCGCATGGGCATGAAAACGTGCTGCTTTCAGGCAACCAGGCCATTGGAAAAGCAGCTCTCGACGCAGGATTGAAGCTTTACTTCGGATACCCAATAACACCCGCCACACCTATCATGGAGTATCTGGCTTCGCGCCTACCGGACAGGGGCGGCAGGGTAGTGCAGATGGAAGACGAAATCTCTTCTATAGGGGCTGTGCTTGGCAGTTTTTATGCCGGCGTAAGGGCTATGACCGCCACCTCCGGACCTGGGTTTGCCCTGATGACGGAACTCATAACCCATGGAGTAATGGCTGAGATCCCCGCCGTGATCATCGATGCACAAAGAGGCGGCCCGTCCACTGGACTCCCCACCAAGACCGAGCAATCGGATCTTCACGCCGCTGTCTTCGGCGGACCCGGTGATTCGGCTCGAATTGTTATCGCGCCCACCAATGTATCGGAATGTTATCGCTACACGGTTAAAAGCTTCCAGCTTGCCGAGAAATATCAGACGCCGGTAATCATTCTGACCGACTTTTACCTGGATAACCGAGTGGAGAATTTACCCATACCTCAGGCTGTTGAGTCTGAGATAGAAAATTCCAACATATTTCCAAGGAGTTCGGTGAAAGGCTCGTACAATAGATATTCCGTAACCGAATCCGGGATTTCTCCCCGTGCCTTGCCTGGAATGGAAGGCTTCATCTTTGCGGCAACGGGCCTAGAACATACGGAGAAAGGGACACCCGATTATTCACCGGAAGTGCATACAATGATGAGTGCAAAGCGACACCGTAAGATTCTCGGAGCACTTGCGGACATGCCTGCACCTGAAGAGTTTTCTTCCGGGAATATAATGGATGTTGGAGTTATAGGATGGGGCTCTACCTTTGGTTCGGTACTTGAGGCGGTAAACATGGCCCGCGGCAGAGGCATGAATGTCGGCGCCTTGAAAATCACATCTATTTTTCCATTTCACCTTGATGTGATTAGAGAATTCATGAACAGGTGTAGTCATTGCCTTGTTCCGGAACTTAATTTTGAAGGACAACTGGCCAATCTCATAGGCCATTTGCACACAAAGGATGTAGTGAGGCTGAACAGAGTTACGGGCATGCCTTTTCCCCCGTCAGCCATACTCGCCAAAATTGAAGATCTTATTCAAACAGGTGACGAATGAAAATACCGGGTAGAGATCTTGCCGAACATGTTAAGCAAATAAAAGAATCCGGAGCCTTTGATGTTCGGTCCAATGCCCTTCCTACGTGGTGCCCGGGCTGTGGATATTTCGGGATCCACCAGGGGTTGAACGAATGCATACGGGAACTGGGACTGCCCCACCACAAAGTGGTCGTGGTCTCTGGAATCGGTTGCGCCGGTCGGTACCCCTTTTTCACAAATACTTACGGCCTTCACACTGTACACGGGAGAACTCTTCCCGTAGCAACCGGCGTGAAGATGGCCAACCCTGAACTCGCAGTGTTTGCGGTCGGCGGCGATGGGGACGGCTTGGCCATAGGTGGGGGGCACCTGCCGCACGTGGCGCGACGAAACGTGAACATTAACTATCTGCTTTTTGATAATTCGATCTACGGACTTACCAAGGGTCAACCGTCGCCCAGCAGCCCTCAGGGAACGAAGAGTAAGGTAAGCCCTTACGGCACTGTTGACAAACCCTTGAATGCCACCTTACTGGCCCTGACCTATGGTGCCTCGTTTGTAGCAAGGCTTTTTGCAGGCGATCCCTCCGGCATAACCAACGCTCTGATTGAGGGAATACGGCATCCGGGTTTTTCGTTATTTCATATCTATACAAGTTGCGTGACCTTTGACAAAGTGTTCAAGACGTGGGCCAACCTGAAACGATGGGTGCATCCTCTGCCCCAAGATTACGATCCGACAGATTTGAGACAAGCTTTTGACCGAGTATTGGATGACGACTTCAGCATCGGAATAATCTATAGGAGAACTGAGAAGGCGTGACACAAACTCCTCTAGTGAGGAGCGCCACAATGAAGGATGAAACTCCTACACCGTTGACCACGGACTTCTGTCGGCTCTACCCCGAGTCCGGCATCTTATCCAATGTTTTCCTGAAGGAGGTAGGTTTGCCATGTCTTTCAGAGTCACCAGGGACCCAACTCGCCATTAATTCGCGCTATCTATA
>CAINUH010000294.1 GCA_903853735.1 uncultured Desulfomonile sp.
GATTCTTTTTTTTCCTGGAACTGAGCACGGCATGATCCAGGGGAACAAAGCTTGCTCCATCGGACCAGCCCAGGGTGAGTCCTCAACCGCGAAAGTTGAGTTTCTACGCTGACCAACAACTACCGCTGCAAAAGACATTAAGGATTACCTGAGGCTTCGCCTGGATGATTTCAAGAGAAAAGAACCGCCCCCTTGCTTGTCCCGAGAGGTATTACATACAAAAGGGGACAAATCTATTTGCTGCCAACGTGTATGCAGTATTTCTTTGACACCCTAAACTAAACTGTCTACACTATGGGGCTGATACTTGGCTATGGGTTCGGGTGTTTCTGGGAGATCTGATGCAAGACGGAGGTTGGACGCCCACGATGGACATTATTAGTGAACCAAAAATAGAAAAAGAAGACGTCCTTGTGCTGGTGGATGACGACTTCAATTCAAGGAATGTCTGCATAGTTACCGGCGCCGCAGGAGGAATCGGAAGGGCCACCGCAGTGGCCTCGGCGGCAAACAACATTATGACCGTAGGCCTTGATATTAATGAAGAAGAGGGAAAAAAGACTGAGTGCATGGCCCGTGATATGGGCGGTCAGATGATATTTATACGAACAGACCTGACTCGTGACGAGGATATTGAATTGGCTGTCGTTGAAGCCGCAAAGCTCGGCCAAATCAAATATGTGGCTAACATAGCCGGTATTCAGCACATCGACCCTGTAGACAAATTCCCTATGGAAAAATATGACGTGATGCAAAAAATGATGCTCAGAGCCCCATTTTATATCTCTCAACTCACGATCCCTTACATGAAAAAAAGTGATTCAGGTTGTGGGGCCATAGGCAACATGTCGTCTGTTCATGGTCACATATGTACAATGAACAAACCTGTCTACAATATTACAAAATTTGGTTTGAGGGCGTTGTCCCAGTCCATTTCAGCGGAAGGGGAAGGTAAAATCAGGTCCTTCACTGTCAGCACGGGTTATGTGAAAACTAACTTGGTCCTAAAGCAGGTGCCGGCCCAGGCTGAACAGCGAGGGATTACACCTGAAGAGGTTGTCAGAGATGTCATGAAGGGGAAATCTCGTGTCAAAGAGATGATGTCTCCAATCGAGGTCGGAAACCTTTTTATATTCGGGTTTTCTCGATTTGCTAAATATCTGGTTGGCGGAGATCTCCTGTTTGATGGAGGCATGGTGCTTACATATTAGAAGAACGTCTAATACATATATGCGGATGCATTACTAAATCTTATTGCATTTCTTCAGAATTCCTCGTTCTTTCAATTGAAGCCCCTCCGCCCAAGGAAATTATTTTTGCGGCTATGAGTAAGCCTGACGGACCTTATTGCTTCGCATCGTTTTTTTTTCAATAGGAAACCATCATAATATTAAATTGTTACCAATTCTATTGAACTGGTCTATTGAAAACTGCTCCAGATTCACCTTTTCTTATGTAATAGATAGAGTCATTCAAAAATTGGTAAACAACAATTTGATTGGCCCTGGTAATAAAATCGATCACTTCGGGTTTGAGAACCCGCCTGCGAACAGTTACTTCGACCCGGTCAGGTCCTTCCCGGACTTCCGGGATCGGCCGGCCCTGGGAGAGCAATACCTCGTAAAGCTTGTCGTAACCACTGCCTTCACGTTCCATGAGCTTGAGATCATGGAAAACCCGAGCCAACTGTTCGTTGCGGCGGACAGTGGTGTGCAGTATGTTCCGAGGTGTGACCCCGAGGGGCAGCAGACCAGGATTCACCACCTCCAGCCGATCGGGATACAGATTGAGAAATATATCCCCACGTTGCGTGTAGGGGCGATGGACCAAGGCGTTGACCACAAGTTCTCGAACTACCACCTCGTCGTAAAATGGCAGGTACTGTCGGAACATGCCGTCGGGAAGTTCATAGCGCTCCTGGAAATCGGGGATCTCCCGCCAGACTGCCGCCACCAATTCCATGGGTGACAGGTCATATTCGTCCCAGACCAACTTGTTCACCTTCTCGTCGCGGTGATCATACTTGATGAACTGAATTACCGGAGCAGTGCCTAGGCGTGCCCTGTCGACCCGTCGTCCAACGCAAAGGACACCCAGATTTGTTAACCAGTCACCGTCGGCAAGGAGGTAATGATCCAGCAACTCATCGTCACGTTTTTCCTTGACCGACTGTTTGACCCTTTCCGAATCCCTAATACCCTTTGTAAATAGAGCTAGTTTCACTGCATCATCTTGCTCTCGACTCACTCTGAGGGAACGAAGCGTTTCCCAAGGTTGGGCGCTACGCTCGGTTAGGAGTCGCTGGATATCTTCTCCCAAGAGTGGCTTACATTCATCAGAGACCCGCAGACAATATCTCCCATCTGTGGTTGATGCAGGGGCACGGGAGGGTGACACCCGCAACTCGAGATACTCGTCGCCTCCTTCTGTCACGACAATAGTGGGCGCAACAATGACGTTCGCGGTGAGTTCGCCCATGCGCTTGAGTACTTTCTCCGGGAGGTCTTTAGACACGGTCTGCCCCTCGGGAGGCACAATGTCCCCATCTTCAATGCCGATGTAAATGGTCCCGCCTCGGGAATTGGCAAAGCAGACGCAGTCCTTGGCAAGCTCTCGCCAATCTGGATTCTTGCACATAAGCAATCTCAAGGACTTGTATTCTATATCTTGGTTCTCGTCTGGCATTCTGAAATCTCTCTCCCAAAACCTATCAAAGATTTTTTGGAAGTATCACTATATTTTTTTGTTGCGTCCACAACATCATCACCATTATGCCGTTTAGAGGTGGGTTGGCTACAATTACGTCTAAAAATATACTTCCATCACCGCCACAGGCAAGGGGCATCTCCAATGGTTTGGGTTCAAGATCTATTCTTGGGGCCTCGATTCTCCACACCTGTTTCGTTGAGCGTCCGAGGCGGATGGCAGCACCTCGGATCTGCGGGCGGGGGGTCAAGCCTGGTTTTATAGGGTTGCCCTGTTCGAATCGCCTCGGTCATGGCGTCATAGATTTCCATGATGGTGTCCTTTGTGCGGTAGTGACCGTGAGCTGCCTCATCCTTACGTTTCACTATGGGGAATGTCTCCATGATGTAATCAACTGCATGCCTCGGGGTTGGAAAAGCCTCCAGCAGTTCCTTTGTTCCAGACCCCTTCCATTCCTCCTCTGTCCCAAGGTAAAGGTGGAAGAAAGCAGCATCCAGCTCACATCGAAGAAGAAAGCGACGTTCCTCGTCCCAGCGGAACGGCGGGCCATTCCACCCGCAGTCCTGCGCAAAGGGCTCCATATCCCAAGC
>CAINUH010000295.1 GCA_903853735.1 uncultured Desulfomonile sp.
CCTACTGAAGGATAGACTCGCTCTCCGGGGCGAGGGGTGAGCTTCCGAGTTATGATCGGTCTGCTCTCCTCGGTCGGCGCATCTGGTAGCGTTGAGACTTTCCCTTCCGATACAGCTCCCTCATCCGCCGTAGGTTCCGCGGGTTGGGTCAATCTGTCATGACCAGAGGGGGGAGGATTAATAGATGGCGAGAAGACATTCGGCGTGTCAGGAAATCCCCGTTCTCCCTTTCCGTAGCTCATAATGCGGTTCCTCCCAATTATAGATTCAACCCTCTAAAACAAATGCCAAAACCTTGTCTGTTCCGGACTGGAGCGGCGGATATATGGGATTTGCGGGAGGCCATGGCAGATAGCCGTTGTGCCCGTTTGGAATCTCATATTTCCCAGGTTCCCAATTGGTATCCCACTCTTTGGGCATTCGACGTATTGGCTCGGACGGAACTTGCCTATCGGGCGATTCCTCCGTGTAACCTCGCAATTGATAAGCGCCTAGATCTTCCGAATCAGGCACAACTTCCGCAGCTTCCACTGCGCTACATTGGAAATACTGGAGGTTCATTCGGTGCATGCCCTGTTTTTGGAGCGGCTCTTCCATCAACTGCTTTAGAAGCCTGATCATCCCGTCCTCTTGCACATCGGAAGTGGAGATAAGGTCCAGTTTTGATGCTACCACAGCGATGTTTTTCAGATTTGTCCGCAAAGTTGTGGTCCTTAGCAACCGACTCATCAGGCCTGCCCTGTCACTCAATAAGTCGAACAGTTGGTTCATAAGCTTTTGGGCGGAGACAAATGCGGTCAAGCCTCCATTCAGGATACTAACGATATCGACGAGAAGCACGAGGCTATCGCAGGAACCCAAAACTCTCAGAAAAGGGTCAACGATATCCTTTCGGTATTCGCGGTAGTAAGACGCAAACTGTTTTGCCAACTCGGGGTTGAGCCTAATGCATTCGGGCGTTAAAGGTGCAAAGTCCTTGCCCTCAAGACCACAACGTCTCTGAAGAAAATACTGATCATCGGACGGATTCCAATCAATGGACCTTCCTCCTCTATCCAGCCTGAACACAGACGGTGATATGGTGTCCATATAGCACCTGTAACCCTTCCAGAGCATCGACTTATAGGCTGCCAACACCTGATCTGCCTGAAGATTTCCACGGTGCATGAGTTGAAGGAAGTCGGCGGCGCAATTCTTTTTGAAGTCATCATGGCTGATGAATACCTCCACCATGCCCTTCGACCAGTCTTCGTAGCCACGACACCGTGCTATTTCCACGTCCGCAAGCCGCTCGCCCGGCATGTCGTAGAACCATATACGCCGGGCGCTACATTTCCCTGCGAGCGTAAAATTCACGCGACAGCCAAATCTGGAAAAGTCTGTTGTTTTTCCAGGCCATCTGTGTTTGCTTGCAATTTCGTCGCGATGCATATCGTAGGGAAAAGACGACACTGTGCCGGATTCACTAAAGCTACCTTGTTGACTGCTGATGTCGCTGACGTCAGGATCGTCGCTGGGAAAATCCCGTCTTATGATTTCGTCCACGGGTACGTTACGCCGTTCCAGGTCCGCAAGATATTGGATATCAACGGGTCTATTCGCGTTGTCGAATGAGTTTAGCTTGAGTTCGAACTTCGATGAGGCGGATCTTTTTTTGAGATGGTGGATGAGAGAGGTAAGGAATACCGTCTTCCCAGAACCGCTGACCCCTACGACTGCGATGTTGTGTGTAATCGGAACCCATTTGCCTTTGCGGATCGTTGGTAGCCTCATCCTCTTCTCTCCTTCTTCTTGGATTCAGTGTGCGAATCTTGTCGTCTTGCCTCTCCAAGCACTACGCAGCTTCGCGGCCTCATAGAACAGGCCTGCGATGCCGGATCACTGTCTTTGACGCCCTTCCGATGTCCGCCCGTGTGATTTTAATAACTATGTCAGAAAATGGGCGGAGTGTCAATCAAATAACGGCGCGAAAATAATGCAAACCGACGAGCGTTTCTACTCCGGGCTCGCCACGAAATCGAGTGCTCAACGCAGTAATCATGCCCCCTTCCCGTTCCAGAATTCGGAATGACCGCAATGATAAAGGCGAAATATCCGCCGCGGCATAGTACCGAATCCATGCCCTATCATCCCAAAAGACAGTTTCAGAATGGGCACGCGATATTGAAACAGTATTTCCTTGCGACGACTAGTGCTTCCTGTGGCGGACGAAATCCTATACCTGCCGATTCAGTGTTTATCGTTTCCCAGCCGCGGGTTTGGGTATTTCAGTCAGATGTGAGATGAGTACCGTAGACCACATTTGTGACTAGGATCCGATTCTCCCCGCTGCCGAGGTCGCCGTAAGATTGGGGTCCATTCTGAGTATGAGCAAAATCTGGGCACCGGAAAATCGGCTTCGCGATGCCCATCTGATTACAATACGCACTCCAAGAGCTGACCACCACGGATGCGAATATGGCTTCAATCTCCCCATAATCCGTCTTGTCTACTACCGCTGGAACAAACAGGAAGGCCTCGAATGCATCATCCGCACAGAATAGGTCCGCCAAACTCAGGCACTGACCGTATATGGTCTGAAGAAGGCAGGGCAATCGCATTAAAACGAGCCACTCGGCCCGCCTCTTCTCGTAACCTTTCTATTCTCCTTGCCTCTACTGTTTGTTCTTGCGCAACGCTTTGAATCTGTCCCCTTTTCTCCTCGCGGGAAAACGAGTATTTGTCATA
>CAINUH010000296.1 GCA_903853735.1 uncultured Desulfomonile sp.
AGCAGGGAACTCAAAAACCGCAAGCGAGAGCTGATGTTAGAGATTGCTTCGCTCCAATCTCCAGGCGAACTGGAAAAAAAGGCCCGGAAGCACGGCCTTGTATTCCCTTCTATGGGAAAAGTGGTTCATGTACCCTGAGACCAAGCCTATAAATTGGGTAGCATTTCGTATTGCCCTTATCGCAGTCATCTTCGCTGCGGGCACGGTCCTACTGTTAGTCCGGGCCTACCGGCTTCATGTGTCGGATTCGGATACGTTAAAGAAGAGGGCGGAAAAGCAGAGGACAAAGGTGCTACACCTGGAGGCAAGGCGCGGTATGATTATGGATCGGTCCGGAGAGCAAATGGCTGCCAGCTTGGAGGTACGCTCCATTTATGCCAGACCGAGAAGGATCGGCCATAAGAAAGAAACGGCCAAGCGGCTCGCCGAACTCCTGGAAATTGACGACAAGACCTTGATCGGTAAATTGCAGGAAGACAAGACTTTTGTGTGGATCCAGCGTCGAGTGTCGCCTCTTGTTTCAGAAAAAGTCAAGGATGCCGATCTGGACGGGGTTTTCACCGTTACGGAGTACCAGCGTTTCTATCCTTTGAAAGACCTTGCAGCCCATGCGCTGGGTTTCGCCGGACTGGATTCAAGGGGACTTGAAGGGCTCGAACTCAGCTACGACGGGGACCTCAGAACGGAGCCGATCCCCGTCACCGCGCAAAAGGACGCTCTGGGAAGACCCGTAATGTTCGCAGCCCTTGGGCAAGACCCAAGGAGACATGATCTTCACCTGACCTTGGACAGAAACATTCAATACGTTGTTGAACGTGAGTTGCAGAGTGCTGTGCACAAGGTTGGAGCAAAGAGCGGCATAGCAATAGTGATGGATGCCGACACAGGGGAGATTCTCGCGTTGACTGTCCGGCCTACGTACAATCTCAATGTATTTCAGAAGACTGCCGCTTCGATCAGGAGAAATCGCGGCGTCGCGGATGCATTTGAACCTGGCTCCACTTTCAAGGTTTTCACTGCGGCAGCGGCCCTGGACCTGGACAAAGTATCCCCGGGAGAGAAGTTTGACTGTCACAACGGGATATACCGTTATAACGGTGCTCAGATCCATGATGTGACGCCTCACGCCAGGCTTTCTTTTGACGAAGTGCTGATTCAATCGAGTAATATTGGTGCGGTAAAAATTTCAGAAAAACTCTCCAAGAGCGAACTCTATAGGGTTGTGACAGATTTCGGGTTTGGCAATGTCACCGGGGTTGATCTCCCGGGCGAGAGACCCGGCGCATTAACTCTCCCCGGACGCTGGTCGGCCCTTACCAAAGCTAACATAGCTTTTGGGCAGGGGATAAGCGTCAATGCGGTACAGCTTACCACAGCCTTTGCAGCCGCAATCAACGGTGGGTTCCTTTTTAGGCCGCACCTCATGAAAAAGATTACCAATGCCCTCGGCGAGACGATCAGAGAAAATCCGCCTGTTCTGCTCCGGAGGGTTATCAAGCAGGCGACATCAGAACGGCTCGTTTCAGTCCTCAGAAAAGTGGTTGAAGATGGTACCGGCAAGGCAGCGGCCATACCAAATGCGGACGTAGTTGGAAAAACCGGCACTGCTCAAAAGGCCGATCCATCTGGTGGTTACTCCGAGGACAGGTACGTAGCTTCCTTTATAGGAGCGATCATGGACGCCAAACCCCGGCTGGCAATCCTGGTCGTTCTTGATGAACCGGCAGTAAAAAAGAGAACCGGGGGCAAAATAGCCGCTCCTGCATTCAGTAACATCGGTCGGGCAATACTTGGCCTGCGCGGGGGCAGGCCGACCGGCGCCGATACGGTTACGGCTTCTGAGCCCGTGCAACCGCCTATAACCTCGTCAACCAATCTCGAAGGACTCAACATACGAAAAGGGCCCGGTCGTGGAGAGTGGATTGTGCCTGATCTCAAAGGGCTGGATATGCGGCAGGTTGTGGAAGTTTGCGGCAGGATGAAGTGTGATCCGTCTTTTCAGGGACTGGGCTACGCTGTAAATCAAGATCCCAAACCGGGAAGCCTTCTGAAAGAAGGCGGTACCATCACCGTATCCTTTGATGGGCAGGCCTCGTGAACATTCAACTGAGAGACATTCTTGAAGTCCTGGAAGACGTGACACATGCAGGAGATGAGTCCACTCCGGTGAGCGGCCTCACTCATGACAGCAGGCAGGTTCGACCAGGATTTCTTTTCGTGGCTGTACCAGGAGAAACAAGCGACGGCCATGATTATATTCCCCAGGCCATAGAAGCAGGGGCTACCGCAGTCCTTGCCCAGCAACTCCCATTGGTTCAACCCTCAAAGGTTCCGTGGCTGACGGTCAGGGACACAAGGGCGGTACTAGGAAAAGTAGCTTCCGTGGTGTATGGCCGACCCACCTCAAGAATGACGCTTGTGGGAATAACCGGCACCAATGGTAAAACCACTCTGACTTTTCTCCTGGAAGCCATACTAAAGGCTGCGGATGCACGCCCCGGCGTAATCGGGACGATCTCGTACCGTTGGGCCGGTAGAGATTACTCTGCGAGTCACACTACTCCGGAAGCGTCGGACCTGCAACGCATGTTCGCGGAGATGGCGTTTGGCGGAGTCACTCATGGGTTGCTTGAGGTCTCATCGCACGGACTCCATCGGGGTAGACTCGAAGGTTGTGATTTCGACATAGGCGTTTTCACCAATCTTACGCAGGATCATCTCGATTATCACGGCACCTTGGAAGAATACTACCAGGCGAAGAACATACTTTTCACGAAATTGCTTCCCTTATGTCAGTCAAAGAGACCCGTGGCCATCGTTAACCTGGATGACAGGTACGGCCGGAGACTCGCACAGGAAATCTCCGGCATGCCCGTGATTGGCTACGGCACAGGCTCGGCCTGCGACGTACGACCGGCAACTGTTTCCATGAACGCGGATGGTATCGCGGGAACAGTCACAACACCGTCGGGGATCTTTTCCATCCGGTCCCGTCTCACGGGATCATTCAATCTTCTGAATATCCTGGCTGCGGTTGCCGTTGCTCAGAGGCTGAGCGTACCGGAGAAAGCGGTGTTTGACGGAATTGACAGCGTTCATTTGGTCCCAGGGAGACTAGAGCGGGTTCATTCTTCAAACGCAACAATATTCGTGGATTACGCTCACACACCCAATGCCCTGAAGAACGTGCTGGAAGCACTTCACAGCATTCGCTCCGGGCGGTTAATAACAATTATGGGATGCGGAGGAGACAGAGACAAGACCAAGCGGCCCCTCATGGGAGTGGAAGCGGCGCGTGGGAGTAACTTCGTTGTGATTACTTCCGACAACCCACGCTCGGAAAATCCCTTGGACATACTCCTTCAGATTGAGAAAGGCGTAATGGAAGAAGGCTTTTCCAGGATCACCGAAGAGATAAATGGGGCGCCTTTGAAATCAGATAGTTACGTTATCATCCCTGACCGCAGGCAGGCCATATCCTGGATGATCAAAAGGCTCCGAGAAGACGATATACTGCTCGTGGCTGGAAAAGGCCATGAAACTTACCAGGAAATTGGATGCGTGAGGTATCCCTTTGATGACAGGGAAGTTGTGCGTGAAGAACTGGCCAAACTCAAGAAGTCCTCAGGGACACTCAGAGAAGTAATATGAGAGCCGAAGGCGGACCATACAAGGCAGAGGATATTGCCGGAGCATGCAGGGGCACGCTGCTTTACGGAGAACTTGGCGCCGCCTTCAATGCCATATCCACCGATTCCAGAGATATCAGAAAGAACGATCTTTTCGTGCCTTTGAGCGGCGCGAATTTTGACGGACATGATTTTGTGATTCCGGCCCTGGAAGCCGGAGCTAGAGGCTGCCTGGTGAACCGCGAACTCAACAGGGAAATTCCCCAACATCTCACCAAATGCGTCCTGATCCAGGTTCAGGACACCCTCCGAGCTTTGTCCGACCTTGCATCAGCCCACCGTAGATTATACCACACCCCCCTGATCGCGGTCACCGGCTCCTCCGGCAAAACCACCGTCAAGGAGATGATTGCGGCCGTTTTGAAGCGATCGCATCACCCCCTAGTTTCACAAGAAAATCTCAACAATCTCATAGGCTTGCCCATGACCGTCCTTTCCTTGGGACCGCACCACACTGCGGCCGTGGTGGAGGCAGGCATCAATAGAATTGGAGAAATGGATTCGCTTGCACTGGCGGCATCCCCTGACGCGGCCGTGATCACCACCATAGGGCCCGTACACTTGGAGGGACTGAAGTCTGTTGAGATGGTGGCCTGTGAGAAATTCAAGCTCGTCAGGGCGCTTTCTTCACAGGGCACTGCGGTGTTGCCTCACGGCAACAAGTATCTGGCGCCTTTGTTAGGAGATTGTAAGGCTCAGGTAGTTACTTTCGGTATTGAAAAGGGAGATTTTAAAGCTTCGAACATAACGTTCGACGAGCATATCCTTTTCCAGATGATGACGCCTGTGGGCAGACAGTCAATAGAATTACGCATTGCCGGCCGTCATAACATTGCTAACGCTCTGGCGGCGGCGGCGGCCTGTGTATCTGTGGGAATGAGCCTGGAAAACGTGGCTGCCGGTATCCGAGAATTCCTGCCCCCTGTCTGGCGACTGGAGATAGTGAATCTTCCAGGAAACAGACGGCTTATCCGCGACTGTTATAACGCCAATCCACAGTCGATGAAGGCGGCCCTGCAGGTACTTTCCGAAGGGAGCCGAGGAGGCTCCAAGAAGCTGGCGATACTGGCTGACATGATGGAGCTGGGAGAGTATGCGGAAAGCCTTCACGAGGAAGTGGGAAGGGTCTCGGCAGAACTTGGCATAGATCGCATTGTTTTCGTGGGAAACTCTGGACATTTCTTTTCCAAGGGTTTCTTGTCCGCAGGAGGCAACAAACAGTCCTTGACCCTCGTTCCTGACAAGGAACAGGCGTGGGATATTATCTGTCCGGATGTCCCGAAATTTGAAACTATTCTGGTCAAGGGGTCTCGTGCAATGAAGATGGAGTACATTGCGGACCGGATATGGCAGGAGAATTAGCCCGTGTTGTACCATTTGCTTTATCCTCTGGGCTCAACTTTCATTCTTTTCAATGTATTCAGGTACATTACGTTCAGGACTATTATGGCCACTTTGACGGCCCTGATCATCAGTTTCCTGCTTGGTCGTCCCCTAGTGGAGTACCTCAGGGCATTTCAGATCGGCCAGATGATCAGGGATGACGGCCCCAAGAGTCATTTTGAAAAGAGCGGAACACCCACAATGGGAGGTGTTTTGATACTTTTCGCGATGACTGTTTCTTGTCTGCTATGGACTCGCTGGGACAACATCTATTTTTGGATAGTGCTTGGGGTGACGCTGAGTTATGGAGCCATAGGGTTTCTGGACGACTACCTGAAAATTGTGAGGAAGAGTCACAAGGGGCTTAGTGGCAGACAGAAGCTGGGCAGCCAGCTCCTGATCGGCTGTTTGGTCGGACTTGTTCTTTGGATGGATCCAGGGTTCAAAACCACCATGGCCGTACCGTTTTTTAAGCATGTCAATCCGGACCTGGGTCTGTGGTATATCCCCTTTGCCGCCCTTGTCATAGCAGGGGCTTCCAATGCGGTTAATCTTACTGACGGGCTTGATGGGCTGGCAATAGGGCCTGTCATGATCTGTGGAGCGACCTATCTGCTTTTTGCTTATATTGCCGGACATCTCAAGGTTGCCCAGTATCTTCAGGTGGCTTATGTCCCTGGATCAGGCGAGCTATGTGTGGTCTGTGGAGCAATGCTGGGAGCAGGAATGGGGTTCCTTTGGTACAACGCTTACCCGGCGGAAGTCTTCATGGGCGACGTTGGCTCGCTGTCCTTGGGAGGGTTGCTCGGATCTCTTGCCGTGGTTACCAAGAACGAGATTCTTCTTGCAATTGCAGGTGGGGTGTTTGTTATCGAGGCTGTGTCGGTGATTCTGCAAGTGGCCTCTTTCAAAGCTACGGGCAAGCGGATTTTCAACATGGCGCCCATACATCATCATTTTGAGTTGAAAGGATGGCCGGAACCGAAGGTGATAGTGCGGTTCTGGATCATTTCCATTTTCTTCGCTCTCATGGCTGTAAGCACCTTGAAGTTACGGTGAGGGTGGTCGTATTTCTTAGAGCAAGTGCATACCAGGAACCGATAATGGGTCAACCTGTTCAGAGTGAACACGACGTAATCGAAGCGAAACGAAGTTTCGCCCCCGACCCGTTCCTACTGACGGTGATAGTCCTGATTTTGGCTATCGGGATCGTCATGGTGACGTCCGCCGGCTATATAATTGCATCCGGAAAGTTTGGAGACGGTTTTCACTATACAAAAAAACAAGGATTCTCAATGGCCGTGGGGCTGGTGGTAATGTATTTAATGTCTCTGGTGAATCCTTCTTTCTGGAAGAAAGCAGCAGGGCCGATCCTTGCCCTCGGAATAGGTCTCCTGATCCTCGTGTTTATTCCCGGGATTGGCACCGAACTGGGAGGATCGCATAGGTGGGTTCGTCTGCCTTTCGGCTTCTATCTACAGCCCTCAGAGCTGATCAAATATGCGGTAATAATATACTTTGCCCGATCGCTGGCCCAAAAGGGGCAAGGTATAAAGGATTTTGCAGTCGGGTTTCTGCCGCATGTGCTGGTCATGGGTCTGGTAGTTCTTCTGGTATTAATTCAGCCGGACTTCGGGTCAGCGGTCATAGTTACTACTGTCGGATTCATGATGCTCTTTGTGGCGGGAGTCCGACTACAGCACTTGCTGGGAAGTGCAATCCTATGCCTGCCGTTTCTGTTTCAGATAGCCATCAGCGCACAATACCGCATGGCCCGACTCAAAAGTTTTTTTGATCCCTGGGGAGATCCTTTGAATTCGGGATTCCAGATCATACAGAGTCTGGTAGCGTTCGGCTGTGGAGGGGTGTGGGGAGTCGGAATCGGAAAAGGTATTCAAAAGCTTTTTTATCTTCCGCAGCCTCATACGGATTTCATTTTTTCCGTGGTGGGAGAGGAGTTAGGGCTGTTTGGCGTGATATCTCTCATAATTCTTTTTTATCTCTTGATATGTCGGGGGCTTGTTACAGCCGTTAAATGCGGAGACGAGTTTCATAGATTCCTGGCCTTCGGAATAACGGCATTGATAGGGCTCCAGGCGATGGTAAACATGGGGGTGGCTATGGGGTTGTTGCCTACTAAAGGCTTGCCCCTGCCCTTTGTCTCGCTTGGTGGAACCTCTATGATAGCGAACCTTTCCGGATTGGGAATCCTCATGGCCATAATCAGGGTTCAGGCTGCTTCAGGCGGTGAGAAACAATGAGACTTCTTATCGCAGGAGGCGGAACCGGCGGCCATCTATTCCCTGCCATGGCCGTTGCGGCGGCGGCAAAGCAGGTTGATCCTCAAGGGACCGTGCTATTTGTGGGGACTCGTCATGGCATAGAAGCTCGTTTAATACCCCAAGCCGGTTTGCCTCTGCGATTCATTAGTGTACGTGGAATCAGAAAAACAGGGCTGCTGAATAAGATTTGGGCCGGCCTGGAGATCCCTCTGGGAATGTGGCAATCATTCACTATCATTCGCGAGTTCCGGCCAACCTTTGTTTTGGGTGTCGGGGGGTACGCTTCAGGCCCTACCGTGGCGACCGCAGTAATAATGAGGATTCCTACTGCCATTCAAGAACAGAATTCGATTATGGGCACGACCAACCGCCTGCTCTCACATTTTGTCGATCGGATTTTTACTTCCTGGGAGATTACCGAACCTGCTCCTCCAAGCGAAAAGACGCTGTCGGCAGGCAATCCTATCAGAGCGGATCTGCTGCACGAAGATGCTTGGGAAAAGGATCCTCTTAAGTTCAAGATCCTGGTTTTTGGGGGCTCGCGTGGAGCCAGAAGCATTAATATGGCGTTGACCGATAATCTGGGCATTCTGAAACCCTTCTCCGACAGGATTCAAATCGTTCACCAGACTGGCCGGGGATCAGTTGAGCATGTAAAAAAAACGTATGATGATGCAGGGATAGAAGCTGACGTCCGCGAGTTCATCGAGGACATGGGATCGGCATACGGATGGGCCGACCTGGTGGTATGCCGCAGCGGAGCCAGTTCTCTCGCTGAGATTACCGCGTTAGGAAAAGCCGCTATCGTGGTGCCGTATCCCTATGCGATAGGCGACCACCAGACCCGGAACGCCCGTGTGTTGGAAGCAGCAGGAGCCTTGAGCATCATCCCCGACCAGGACCTGAAAAATGGAACTTTGGTCAAACGAATTCGCCTGTTCCTCGAACACCCCGAAAAACTGTCCGAAATGGGTGGCAAATCGGCCCGGCATGGCAAGCCGGACGCAGCGGGCACCGTAGCTAGAGAGATCCTGAAGATGGAAAGGAGCCGGCTGTGATCGGTACTCTTTTTAGACGAGTGCAGGATGTCCACTTCGTGGGTATCGGCGGAGTCGGCATGAGCGGTATCGCGGAAATTCTTATCGCATTGGGTTTTAGGGTAAGCGGATCTGATCTCCGGAACTCCGAGACTGTTCAAAAACTCCAGTCCATGGGAGCGAAGATTTGGGTCGGCCACAATAGTGATCATCTCGAAAAGGCTGATGTCGTGGTCTTCTCTTCCGCTGTGAGAGAGGACAACCCAGAGATTGTGGCCGCGCACCAGCGGCGCATACCAGTAATTCCGAGAGCTGAGATGCTTGCAGAACTAATGCGCATGCAAACTTCCATTGCAGTGGCTGGTATGCACGGGAAGACCACAACCACCTCCATGATAGCTTCCATACTGTCACATGCCGCGCTTGATCCTACAGTGGTAATCGGGGGAAAACTCGACACACTGGGGGGTGGGGCACGCCTGGGTCAAGGAGACCTGCTCGTAGCCGAAGCTGATGAATCGGACCGGTCGTTTCTCAAACTCTATCCGACAATAGCCATCATCACCAACATGGACCTGGAACACCTGGACTGCTACTCTTCTATAGAGGAAATCAGGACCACGTTCCTGGAGTTTATAAACAGAATTCCTTTCTACGGCTATGCAATAGTCTGCCTCGACGACCCGGAAGTCCAAAACATCATCCCTTTCATAAAGAAACGTTTTGTCACCTATGGACTGTCCTCTCAGGCTGTGATCCGCGGGGTCAATCCCATCCTGGAAGGAACGTCGTCCCGGTTCAGCGTGTACAGAGAAGACCGGATGCTGGGAGAAATCTGTCTTCCCATGCCGGGCATACACAACGTCTTGGATGCACTGGCAGCGATTTCAGTGGCAGACGTTTTCGACGTGCCGTTTCAAAAGACCAAAGAGGCACTCGATTCATTTCCTGGGGTTCAACGCCGTTTCACTTTGAGGGGTACGGCGGCAGGTGTAAGAGTGATTGACGATTACGGGCATCACCCTGCTGAGATAAAGGCTGTTCTCCATGCAGCCCTACAGGTTGCCCAGAAGCGAATTGCCGTACTGTTCCAGCCTCATAGATACACAAGAACCCAAGCGCTCTTCGAACAATTCCTGACTGCATTTGACCATGCAGACCTGCTTTATATCATGGACATATATCCGGCAAGCGAACGGCCAATTGAGGGAGTGTCCGGAGAGGCTGTGTGCAAGGGAATTCAGAGTAGAGGCCACAAATCCTGCCGATTCTTGTCCGACAGGAAAACCATCCCCCTGGAGATAGCCCGTGACCTACAAGAAGGTGATATGCTTATAACTCTTGGGGCAGGAGATGTTACCAGGTTAGGCCCGGAAATCTTGGAAGAGTTGCAGAGAAAAGAGGCTTAGGGAAAGTGAAAACCGGCGGCCACCTATTCGAAGACATTCGGAGGCTTTTCCCAGGAAGATGTTATGCAGACATTCCTTTGAGCCGGTTCACGTCATTTGGAATAGGGGGTCTTGCGGACATTGTTGTCGAGCCGGAAAATGTCGCGTGTCTCGCGGAACTGATCAGACATCTCCACGACAGAGGGATTCCAAGAATAATTCTGGGTGCCGGCACTAACGTGCTTTTCCCGGATTCCGGATTTCGGGGTGTGGTCATAAGAACAAATTGTTTGAAAAATTTTGGTATCAAAACAAACGGTTCAGACAGCGCCATAATTTCAGCGGGGGCCGGCGTGAATCTTTTCACCGTGATCGGCAGAACTTGCCTGAGCGGTTTTACTGGACTGGAGCCTCTATGGGGGATACCAGGGTCTCTTGGTGGAGCCGTGGCAGTGAACGCCGGTTCGGGCGGCGTGTGTGCCTGTGATTTCTTGGAACAGGTGGTTCTGTTGACTTATGCCGGTAACGAAATTCGCATCAAGAAAACTGATCTGGATTTTGGATATCGCCGGATGAAACTCCCTGCGGATTCGGTCATTGTGGAGGGAACGTTTAGGTTGGTCAATGGAGTGTCCGGCACAATAAAAGGAAGTATCCGAGCGGCGATGAAGCGTCGTCGAACCGAGCAGCCCTGGCGACAACCCAGCGCAGGCTGCGTATTTAGGAATCCCAGTCTGGAAAAGCCTGCCGGCGCCATGATAGACAGGCTGGGTTTCAAGGGAGTCCAGGTTGGCGGAGCGCAGGTCTCGGAAATTCACGCCAACTTCATCATTAATCGAGGGAACGCCTTGGCTTCAGATGTTCTGGAGTTGGTGCACAAAATTCGGGAGCGCGTAAGAGAAGCAGAAGGTATTGAGTTGGAGTTGGAAATTTGCGTCATAACCCAGGATCAGCACTATGACTGAGAAATCCAAAAATCGGTTTTGGGGCAAGACTGCTTCTCGGGGAAACTTTGATCCTAAGCAAAAGCGTGTCAGAAATCGTCAGATTTTGAAGTATTGTCTGTGCGCGTTCTTGACCGTCGATACACTGTTGGGCGTGTTTCTTGTCGGCCTGATATTCCTGCACTTACCCTATTTCAACCTTCAACAGGTGGATGTAGTCGGCAATCAGCGCCTTTCAAGGGCAGAGGTTATTGAAGCCTCCGAAATGGAATACGGGATAAACCTTCTCACCGTGGACTTGTCGGCAGTGGCTTCCAGGCTGCGCCGTCACCCTTGGATTCGTACATCCACAGTGTACAGACGATTCCCGGGTCAACTTATAGTTGAGATCGAAGAACGAACTCCAAGAGCCATTTTGGCGGCAGAAAAGCTTTTCTACGTTGATGAGCAAGCAGAGTTTTTTACAAGGCTTCTGCCTGGAGACCCTGTCAATTTTCCGCTGTTTACCGGAATAGGCCCCGAAGAGTTGAAGACTTCTCGGTCGCAAATTCAGGAGATGATAAGAGGGGGGCTCGTTCTTCTGGATAATCTGGAGAAGAGCGGATGTGGTGTCGATGCAGCGGAAGTCTCTCAGATTCGATTGACATTGGACGATGGCATGAGTCTGCATACCAAAACCGGCCGGATCATCGTCATCGGCAAAGGCGATTTCGAACAGAAAATGCAAAGATATGGGCGGCTGAAAAAATTCTTGACCCAGCGAGGAGAATGGCATAACGCCCGAATCATCAATCTCGACTTCGAGGATCGTGCCATTGTGCGCTCATCGGACAAGGCACTCCTCCAGGGGTAGTAATATGTCACGAAGCCAGGAGATTGTAGTCGGCCTTGATGTGGGAACAACCAAGATATGCACCATCATAGGCGAGGTAAAATATGAAGGTATGGTTGATATTATTGGAGTGGGCTCAGCACCATCCAGAGGTCTACGCAGAGGCGTGGTTGTCAACATCGACCATACGGTAGCCAGTATTCGCAAGGCTGTAAGCGATGCGGAACTTATGGCCGGATGCCAAGCCGAAAGCGTTTATGCTGGAATCTCTGGAGGCCATATCAAGGGAATAAACTCTCACGGGGTCATAGCCATCAAGAACCGGGAAGTAACGGCCGTTGAGGTGTCAAGAGTCATTGATGCGGCTAAAGCGGTCGCCATACCTGTCGACAGGGAGGTGATTCACATTCTACCCCAGGAATTCATGGTCGATACCCAGGAAGGCATTAAGGAGCCTATCGGCATGGCAGGGGTGCGGCTTGAAGCCAAGGTTCACATCATCACGGGGGCTGTTTCCGCTGCGCAAAACATTGTTCGCTGCGCCCACAGAAGCGGTTTAAAGGTGAATGACCTGGTGCTGCAACAGATGGCCTCCGCAGAAGCCGTGCTTTCTTCTGATGAAAGAGAGTTGGGCGTAGCTCTCGTGGACATAGGCGGAGGAACAACAGACGTCGCCGTATTTGCTGATGGGTCAATCCAACATACTTCAGTGATTTCGGTAGGAGGAGACCAGTTAACCAATGACATAGCAGTCGGTCTGAGAACGCCCATGGCAGAGGCCGAAAAAATTAAGAAAAAATATGGTTGCGCCCTTGGGTCTCTGGTTGATAAAGACGAAACGGTTCCAGTACCAGGAGTAGGGGGGAGAGGGCCACGGGTGGTCCCTCGATCGGTGCTGGCGGACATTACCGAACCACGAATAGAGGAGACGTTGGGACTGGTCCGCCGCGAACTGGAGAAATACAATCTACTTCAGACGGCAGCGTCAGGCTTGGTCCTCACTGGCGGCTCTGTTGCGATTCAAGGAATCTGTGAACTGGCGGAACAACTCTTTGACATGCCTGTTCGCCTTGGGTACCCCATAGGAATAAGTGGACTAGTGGATGTGGTAAATTCGCCCGTCTACGCAACCGGAGTTGGACTCATTCTGTGGGGGGCTCGTAACAAGAACTTGGATTTGGGAATGCCCTACAATGATGGAGGCATGATTGACAAAGTTATGGGAAGGATGAAGCAGTGGTTTGCTGAAGCTTTCTAAGTGATGGCCGCACCGTAGGGTGCGTTGATTCCGCGTTAGCGATGATTTACCGGAGGAGCGCAAGAATCTCCGGCTTTGTTTGGAAGGTCCGGGACCATTTTCATTTCAGGAGGTAGCGGCAAATGCTGGACTTTGAATTGGAATCTAACAGGAATGCTCTGATAAGGGTTATTGGTGTAGGCGGTGGAGGTGGAAACGCGGTAAATAACATGATCAGGTCGGGCATGCGTGGTGTAGAATTTGTCTGTGCCAACACTGATGCCCAATCCCTCCAGCACAATCTATCTGAAATAAAACTTCAGATCGGGACTCAACAAACTAAAGGATTGGGAGCCGGCGCTGACCCGGAGATAGGGAGGATTGCAGCAAACGAGGATTACGAAAATATACGCGATGTCCTTGAAGGATCGGACATGGTTTTTGTTACAGCCGGACTCGGCGGTGGCACTGGAACCGGCGCGGCGCCCATAATCGCGCGGATTGCTCGTCAGGAAATTGGAGCCCTTACCGTGGCAGTGGTTACCAAACCGTTTCTTTTTGAAGGCAAGAAAAGGATGCGGCAGGCAGAGGAAGGCATCGAGATGCTGCGTCGCGAGGTGGACACCCTCATCATCATTACGAATCAGAGATTGTTATCCTTAAAAAAAGATATCACGTTCCTGGACGCTTTTCGAAAGGCGGACGACGTCCTACTTCAGGGCGTCCGAGGAATATCCGACCTGGTGACGGTCAATGGAGTCATCAATCTGGACTTTGCCGATGTGAAAACCATTATGCAAGAGAAGGGTGTGGCTCTTATGGGAACCGGATCGGCCTCAGGAGAGGGCCGTGTAGAAGAAGCCACTCGTATTGCGGTCAACAG
>CAINUH010000297.1 GCA_903853735.1 uncultured Desulfomonile sp.
CAACCTTGCCCAAGGAGTTGACTATACTCACAAGTTCCGGTTCAGCCACCAAACCTGGAACAACGGTAGTCCTAAAGACTACCTCCAACCCGGACCCTTTCAATATTTCCAGGCTTCTCCCAATGATGCTCGGATTGACTGGTACGCCGGCAGCCCTGGAATAGGCTTGTACCGTCAACGGGGCCTTGACGTCCATATAAACGGCGTCCACCAGCCTGGATTCTACAATTTCTTCAAGCATTTCAGGATTGAAACCGTTGGTGTCCAGTTTGACCTTAGCTCCAGTTTCTCTAAGAAGCAGCAGCAGGTCAGGTAAGTTGTTTCTCACTGTGGGTTCTCCACCCGTTACTGTAACCCCATCGATCCAGTGTGTGCGCTGATTCAAGCTTTCCAAGATCTCTGTCAAAGGGTAGTCTGGAAGTGAATCAGGTTCAAGCACAAGACGGTGATTATGACACGAGGGACATCTGAAACTGCAACCCGCAAGAAACAATACCGAGCACACCCTAGTTGGCCAATCCACCAACGATGTCGAAATGAACCCCTTAATACCGAAATCCGGCTCCATTGTTGCTCCATAACTCATTCTTACGGGCCCGCCTCTGAGGCAAAAAGGCGGACCCCGGTTTCGACCACCCCTGCCCAAAAAATGAGCTGATAAATCGGTGTCAAACTATATCAACTGTGAGGTGCAGTGATCCTGAAGATACTTCCTAATATGACCAGCGCCGGTAATTACCTCCCTAGAGTCGGACACTAATATGGGAAGCTTTTTTTCCGAGAGTGAAACGCACTCGTAATACGCCAGGAGCGCCAGAGCTTCACAGTTATCTGAGTCGAGCTGCAAAACTTTTACATTTTTCATCTTTTTAAAATCCATGTTATTCTTTATCCAGTCGCACTTACCACATCCGGGTTTTGTAAAAAGGAAAGTCATAGATAACCTCCTACTTTGAAACTGTCGAACCGAACCCAATCATTCTCCCGTAGCGTTCCTCGGGAACCATAGTGTCAGGCACATGTATGAGATAGTACCTGCTATTGGGAAGTAACCAGATCCTGATTTCTGTGCCTGTCCTTCAACTCACCCCTTTTCCCCTTGTTCCAACTCGACACCTTGGTGAAGTAACCTGTAATCCTAGTAATTTGCTCTACTTTATCCGACTGACAGTACAGGCACGCGTCATGCAAACCACGGCTGGTTCGCCCGCAGGAAACACACGTAGTAAGCTCAGGCGAAAAAGCTACTTGATCGTTCTGAGTCATCTTGAAGATATTGACAATGAATTTGGCCATAGACTTAGCGCTGGGGCGACTCTCGCCCAGCCAAACGTGAGTAAGTGACCCTGCTTCAATCAACGGGTGAAAAAGTCCCTCTTTCTTGATCCGATCGATTGGATCCACTGATGCTCCGACGTTGAAAAGAGTGGAGTTGGTGTAATAGATTTCATCGAGGCTGAGATTGCCTTTTACAACTTTCTGGGCCTCTGGGAAAAGCTTCATGTCCAATTTGGCAAACCGGTATGCAGTGCTTTCTGCGGGCGTCTGTTCCAGCACGAAACGCATACCGTGTTTCCTGGCTAGCCTAGCGGCCACAAGATTCATGTGCGCAATGACTTTCAACCCGAATTTCAGAGCATCTTCACTCTCGTGGAGTTCCTCTCCGACGTGGTGCTGAACCAGTTCGTTTAGCCCCACCATACCTATCAAGTAAGTGACTCTGCGCATTCTGAAATAGGACTCTCCATCCCTGTCCATAGTAAGTAGGGCCAGCGGTCCCGTTTCTCCCAACGCAAGAAGGCGTTCGATAAAGTTCTTCTTCTGAATGTGGGCCTCTGCAGCCAGAGCCACTCTTTCCGTGATAAGCGAAAAGAGTTTGGAGTCATCGCCCTTAGCCTCGTACGCAACTCGAGGAAGGTTAATCGTGACGTTCTGCATAGCTGAATATCGCATTTTCCACGGGTTCACAGCGTCATCCAGATCGCTTTTCTCCAATTTGAAGGAAAGGCGACAACACTCTGAAATTTTGGCAGTCTCTCCACGATCAAAGACGAAATAGGTGTTGCCTTTTTCTGAAGCGATATCGCAGATGTGGTGCAGGAATTTCTCGTGTCCTGGCGTGGCGAAGAATTTTTCAGTTATGTGAATCAAGGGTTTGGGAAAGAAAAACGGTCTTCCCGCTCCATCACCCTCGCGATAAATATCGAATAGGGTCCATACGAAATTCTGGGCCTCGGGAAGATACTCAGAATAGGTGTGGCCTGTGAACTCGCCTCCCGGGCCGATGGCGGGAACGTTCTCAAAATGCTTAGGCACCTCCCAATATAGGTTGATATCAGTAAATATCGCTCGACCGCCGCGGGCCACAGCCTGCTGTGAAAATTCGAAGATCAACATCTGGGCCAACTGCCGAACTTCTCGCTTGGGCAGTCCCCGAAGATATGGAGCAAAAAACAGGTTTACCGCATCCCATCCTATTGCCCCTGCAAAATGGCTCTGCAGAGCTGCAGCAAACTTCACCATATGGGCTAACAGAACTTCAGGATGTTTGGCAGGCTTCGCCATGGCAAGGGAGTTGGGTAAGTTCAATCCAAACTTCTTTATGTACTCCAATGATTGCCCGGAACAGTAAGGCCTGTCGATAAAGCCTAGATCGTGCAAATGAATGTCGCCCCTCATATGAGCGTCGCCCACATCTTGGTCAAATACGTTGAGAAGCGCATATTCTTTCTTGATATTCTCCGCAAGTGTTAGATTTGTGGCCTCAGGACCGTGCGGCACGTTTGCGTTTTCCTTGTTGGGCCGGGTAATAAGCTGATCCACATCGTAGAGGGGCACCCCTAGTCGAGTATGCAAGCGTCTCGCCCCCTCCAAACCGCGCTCCAGTAATTTGGCGTTAACCATCTCCCTTACCAGCGGAGCCGTTATCACTTTGATCCCGCTTCTCTTGATGTCGTTCTCAACTTCCAAGCTTATGTCATCAGCCGTGCCCTCGTCTATGAAGGTCTCTCGTAACAGCGCGTCGACTATCTTGCTTCTATCCCAGTCGTCCATCGCTTCGCTGGACGTGCGGACAAAAAGAGCCATGTCAGTGGTCTCAAGATGTCGAGGACTCTCTCTTCTAAATTCTTTGATTTCAATCAAGCCAGCCATTGCAATCTCCCCTGTACAAGTCTTTCCTTGTTCGGAACACTCTGTCCGATCCCTGGAGAGGAATCGGTATTGTCAAGACACTGTCTTATCAGGACAGTCGGTCGGTAACGATCTAATCGGAGAAAACCGACCTGAACCATAAAAAGGTCAAGCAGTTTATGATGAATCTCAATCAACGGCGAAACGAATAGGTCTCCTCATGAAAATTTGCCAAGCCGATCAAGTCTTTTGGTTCATGAAATTTATTATCGCCAAATAACGAGGACATACCGAAATAATCTCTAAACATTTTGAAGCTCTATCCGAAAGTCCCAGAAATTGGGCGACGAATAAAGTGACGATCCAGCACGACTGTGGATCATCTAGTGGGTTCCATCCTTACCCACACAATATATAGTGTGTCAAGGGGAATTTTCGGTGAGTGGGACCGGGAAAACTTATGCCATCGAAATGTGGACTTATATTTTAATTATCTTTTATATCAAAAAATTAACTATAAACCCTCGAATTACCAAGAAGGTCTGTTTTGTCTCGTGGCCCCGTAGTACTATGGTATGCCGGAGTTGGAGGGGGGGGCTTACCACACCCACTCCTACTCAGTAACCCGGACGCCGTCAGAATTCCGCGCCATGATGAAAACAAGCTCTTCGTCTGTGTAAGGGGTTGCCGGAAACGGCCGGTTCCAATACTTCTTGACCTTGGGAACCAGCTTGCTCAAAGGCATGCTCCCACCCTCTGCTCCGAGAATAGCTTGGATCACTGTTATGAGAGGGGTTCGGCTCTCAGAGCGAGGACTGTTATTGATTTTCTCCACTTCGGAAAGAAATGGAACTAACTCAGCAGCACCGATCAGGCACACACTAAATTCCGGTATGTTTCCTTTGGGCTTGACGGCCAACGCGGTGGGTGGCCGGGCGATGTTCTTTGCTGACGCCGGTGATTGCGGTTTCGCTTCCAGATTTTCCTCATCGAAATATTTTTCGTTTTCTGCTGCGCTGACTGCTTGACGCACTTCTGTGCTCCCTCTCTTGATATGGTCTCTCGCTGCCATCAAATCCTCCCTATACGTTTCCTGACATGTCTAAAGTATGGGGTTAGCTTCCCACGTCCAGCCATCTGGACCATCATGGGCCGGTTACTCAACACAGATCGTCCATTCGGCGGTCTAGAAGCGATCTTATCGATAATACTCTGTAATTTTGCTAAGTTTAAATACTGCGTCCCTTCTTGTCAATCACTTAATAACTTTAATTCGCCTTGGCGTCTGAACAGACGCCAGCCAAGCTCAGGAGAGATGGCCACATCCACTGCTTGAATTGAGTTCAGGCTGTAGCAGCGATCGGTGCTGTAATAACAAGCGACATTACACCATATCTAATATATTACTTTAAGAAAAGATTATAACATTATGATTGACAAGAGTATTTTGTAGTGATATGCCAAATCACGCTGACGGGAGGAGGGAAAATGAACCCCGCAAACCGAAATCCCAGACGTGAGAAATACTCCTCCAATAGGGAACACTTGTCGAAAGGAGATACCCCATGGGAAAGATCTGTTCATTCGCGGCCGCCATCCTTTACCTGACTACGTGCTGGGCAGTGGCCGGAAATTTTGAGGTGTTGGCAGGCACTGGTATGGTGACCTCACCAACTCCAATCCATATAAAACCTGGGACTATCGTAAAAGCAGAATTTAAGTCCAATCTCCGAACCGCTTCGGATGTAGATATGGAATCTGAAGCGATTTTACCGGAAAAGGTATCGGCCAAAAACGATGCAATTCCAATGCTCAAAACTGCTGTCAGCTACAAGGACCGAACATCTAGGGCGATGGCTCCGCCTCCTCGGATAAATCCATCTTCCAGTTCGACCGTAGGGAGTGTTGCAGAGGTGCAGGATAGCGCCTCTGACTTAGAGGCGGATCTAGAAAAAGACCTTGTCCTGTCACCTCCCCCATCGAAAGCTGAACAAAGCAAGGATCAGGCAACCATCTCCGGGGCCACGCGCAAGCGAGTCCCGGAAAGGGCAGTAGCGTCGGACAAGAAAGTTGACAAGAAAAAAACGGCGGCTCCAATAGTCAAACAGATGACTCCTCCTGCTCACGGAAAATATGCGGTTTCGGCAAAACCAATTCAAAAAGTGCGACCGACTGCCAACAATTCTTGGTTTTATCCTGCTGGTAATTACCAGGACCGCTCGTGTTTCGTGAATCAGACAGGCATGATGAGCGAACCGCGGCGAGGGGAATCTTCCAGGGAAATTCAGCCGGCCGAAAACAATCAACGTTTCATGACTTCTTACAGAGGTCGAGAGATAATGCCACCGCCCAGTGTTGATCGCTTCGTTCGGGATGGTGTCACCATTAAATTGGCTCCCGCGGCTGCCGGGCCTTCTCAGCCGGTTCCAGAGGAGGAGTCTGCTGGATCTGACATATTGTCGACAGCGGCTGAAATTATCGGAATGCCTTTCGCTTTCATCAGCTCTTTTTTCTGATCCTTAAGAGCAATATGCGCCCGACGATTGTCGATCGGGCGCAACCCTTTCTTTCACCCTACTTCTTGAATAGTTCTTCTAGCTTGCGCCGCGCCTTCGACGCTGTCTCCTTGGCGGCCGGGGTACTAGATCCGGCTCCTAGCCTGAAATAATCACAGAAATTACGTCTGTCTTTCACCGAAACTTTTTCAGATTGAGGTTCTCTGCACTGGTTCGACGCTGTCTCGTCATAATCTGAGCAATTCAAACAGCAATAAACATCGCAACCACATGCCTTACAGATATCATTCCTGAAGACCTTTTCGACGAATTCGAGCCCTTCGCCGCAGTGATGGCAAGATCCATTTTGCATGCTGACCTCTTGCGAAATTTTTGTTTTAGGGTCTATTTTACATCAGACCAAAACGGAAAGGGGGAAATCAGATGGAGGATTCCTTTCTTGTTCGCTTGGCAACGGGGGACGATCTTCTTGACGCGATTACTCGCGAGTTTGCCAAGAGAAACATTCGTAAAGCGGGTTTCAAATTGATAGGAGCGGTAACAAACGCTGTTCTTGGTTGCTATGATCCTGAGAACAGAAAATATCTCAACAAGGAATTCCGTGGTTTCTTTGAGATTGTGTCGTGCGGGGGCAATGTATCAGAAAAGGATGGCGAGGTCTTTGTGCATACGCACATTGCGTTGGCAGGCGAGGACTACTCTTGCTTCGGAGGTCATCTGATGCCAGGCACCAAAATATATGTGGCGGAACTCGAAGGGTACCTTATCCCCGGCTCCCCGCCAAGCCGCGTGCTCGATCCCTCCCTAGGGCTGGCTCTGTGGCCCGTCGAATGAATTTTTGAGACCAGGATTAGGATACCGATGCTGAAGGACGTCATACTGTTTACGGTAATCTTTGGCTCAGCCGGTGCTGCAGTGCTTTTTCCGGGTGTTGGAGTTCTTTTTCAACCATATCTTCTGTATTTCATGATGACGCTGCTATTTCTAAGTTTTCTGAGGATTGATTTTCAGGCCCTCCTGGATACGTCTTGGCCTTCCGTGGTCCAACTCGGCACCTTGACGGCCGTTAAGTTAATCATTCTTCCTGCGACCTTATACTGGGTGACTTCTTTGGTTTATCCGGATTATGCCGTGCCGGTACTTCTTCTTTCAGGCATCTCTACCGGAGTGGTAGCACCTTTTGTGGCCAACATCCTGGCCGCCGATGTTGCTTCGGTAGTCCGGATGGTTGTGGTAACTTCTCTGATCGTACCTATCTCTCTACCGTGCCTTGTGAAGCTTCTAGCAGGAGTCGATGTCTCCATTCCCTTGGATGGGATGATGCGCATGCTCTCTTTAGTGATCTTTGTGCCAATGGGTATGGTTGTGGTCATGAAGAGGTTTATTCCAGGAGTACTCGAAAGAATAAATACCCGCCAATTTCCAATTTCTCTCGGACTGTTCGCCCTAATCAATCTGGGCGTCTTCTCTCAGTACTCTCATTTCTTTTTTGACCGTCCCGGCCAAATAGGTGTTTCCCTGGCGATTGCCTATATGCTGTCAGGGGTATACTATTTGACGGGGCTTCTGGTTGCTCCTTCACGGAAACCTGCCGAACGACTTGCTGCGGGAGTGAGCCTCGCGCTTATGAACAATGTGCTGGTGATCGTTTTTTCTTCGAGATTCTTCGGCCCTCTGTCCCCTACTCTCGCGGCATTGTATATGTTTCCCTTTTTCACTATGATTGCTCCTTTGAAACTCATTACCAATCGAACAGACTGGTTCTCGTTGCGCAACGCGGACAACCGATGACGCTTCTCCGTTTCTTTTCCCTTCTTCTCGCGTCATGGACAACAATCTTCACAATATCGTGTAACGGCAACCAACAGGTTTCGGTTCATAAGGCCGGCCGCTTCCTGATGGGCACTCTCGCTGAAGTCACCGTGGCCGGCCCACGCGACAAGGCAATGGCTGCTGCCCAAGCTTGCTTGGATGAGATAAGGCGCGTGGAAGACTTGGCATCCTTTCATAAGTCGTCTGAACTCACCAGAATCAACGATATGGCAGGCATTGCACCGGTAAGGGTTGACCCGGAACTCTTAGAACTTGCTCAAACGAGCCTGAGGTTTGCCGAGCACACCGACGGCGCATTCGACCCTACCATAGGAGCAGTTACTCGATTATGGCATTTCAGTGGAGTTCAACAGCCTCGAGTTCCAGAAAAAAAAGAGGTGTCCGATGCCCTTTCTCGAGTAGATTGGAGGCTTGTTCAAATTGACTACCGAGCAGGAACAATATTTCTCCCTGAGCGCGGAATGGAACTTGACTTTGGTGGTTTGGCAAAGGGTTACGCTTTGGACCGGGTGAACCGGTTGCTCAAAACTATGGGTGTTGATGCTGCGCTTGTTAATATCGGCGGCGACATTCTCGCCGTTGGAGAAAAGAGCCCAGGCAGGCCTTGGCGTGTCGGCGTAAGGGACCCAAGAAATGCCACAGAGATAAGAGCCGTCGTTTCAGTTACTGATAAAATCCTTCTCACCTCTGGAGATTACGAGCGTTTCCTCGATGTCGACGGACGACGATACCACCACATCTTGGACCCTAAGACCGGCTACCCTCCTACAGAGCTGCAGTCTGTCACCCTGCTGGCGCCGACTGGGCTTACGGCATCATCGGCTGCCGTGTTTGTGATGGGAGTGGAAAAAGGAATGAAATACATCGATTCCATTGCCGGCGTGACAGGGATGCTTATAGACTCGCGGGGAAATGTGCATCTATCTTCGCATGCAGCATCTAGTTTCGAAATTCAATGACAACCGATTGTACCGTCGAGCCGAAGGCCTTCGCCACGGGCACATCGTTGATCTTGCTCGAACGAGGCATGCGAAAGAGCCCAAGCGAGCGCGCTCTCGGTTAGTTAACACGCACTGAATCTCACCGTCTTTTAGCTTGATAGATTTTGCACCACGGGTTATAATGCGTTCCGGCATCATTTGGGAACATCATATTGCGATGGTGATCTTGAGAAACCTAATTCTGGCCCTGACCATGGTGATAGTGTTGGCAGTAAGTGGCTGCGTGAGCTGTATACCTCAATATACCGCCCCGCCGGAACCACCTCCGTCCGCATGTTATCCCACTGGCCACGATCCCTTTGTGCCCTTGGATCACAACCCGTCAGTGCTCAATCCGTGGAACATGTTTAGTTCCCTGCTCATACCTTTTTTGTATGGCCCCCCTCGCTAAGTTCCTGTCCCCGGCCTAGCAAAGGACCTGTCTTCCCATTTTGGGCAGGGGCGGGCTTACGCGCGATCAAAAAGACCTGAACCAGGCAGCGACAATCTTAACGGCAAATGTTGGATTCCCATGACTCGAGGCCGTTGGCACGTCTGAGTTCAACCAACGCCGCGGAATCCTCCGTTAAGGTGCCTCAGAAAAAGCGGGCGTCCTCACCGCTAATATTTTGGCCTCTCTGATGGCCTTGTAAAGCTGAATGTAGCGTTTCATTATTTTTTTTCGTGTGCCAAGAACCGCCAAGGCATATCGCACTGACGCCCCAGGATGGTCGCTGTTGTAAGCACTCAGAGCAGGCACAATATTCTTGTAAAGTTCCAGATAGTATTTAAAGACTCTCACTCCGCAGTCAGCGTTGGTTTCCGGATCTAGAAGGTCCGCGTACCTCAGTCCGAATTTGCTGGCCCAAGAGGGAGCGTGAATCTGAAACATGCCCCGGCAATTCTGGTAGTTAACGATGTTGGTTCTGAACCCACTTTCAACATAAACTAATGCCATATAGAGCCACATATCCCCAGCAGTTATACTGCCAAAATGCCGATTACCAGCCCTAGCTATGGCTAGACTGATATGCTCGGCCTGCTTCAAGCTTATCCTTCCCTCAGTCATCTCGTTAATAATTTGGGAGCATATCGGGACTGCGTCCGGATTGTACCTACTGTCTCCGTACGCAACTATAGGAATAACCTGAAACAGGCATAACACCGCCACCGGTATGATTCCCCTTATCATACACCCTCCCACCGAGCGCGAACCGAAATCCAGCAAAACTCCGCCGCAAACTCAAATCGATCCGAGCCGGTCCCAGATTGTCCAAAATCCTAATGGATTATTTCGAAATCTCCGGTTTTTTTGGAGCCGGGACCTTAGAGGCTCCCGGAACCTTTCGCTTGAGCACCGTACTCTCCAAGTACGCAACTGGCTTTTCTATTGGCGTCAGTACCACGTTCGCGCAACCCTTAACGAGGTCAAGACACGGGTTAAAAAAGCCAAAAGTCCTCTTAAGGACACCTGAAAAGACACCCTCGGTCTTGTCTAAGGCAGTAGCGCCGCCTTGATAGATTGTTCCTGTGATGTTTGATAAGGAATATGGTTTCTTGGCGTTTCCTGCA
>CAINUH010000298.1 GCA_903853735.1 uncultured Desulfomonile sp.
AAACGCCGAAACCCTCTCGTTTCTCCCGCGGTGACAAAGGTAATCTCATAACCTGATTTCCGGAGAGACTCGAAAAACTGAGCCGGTATCTTGCGTTGCAAGGTTTGATCGTATCCAATTGGACACCTGCCGTATAACAATGAAAACAGTCCCAAGTGAGAACAGTTTGAACCGGAATAATGTCGCTGGAGATAAAGTCCTTGCCGAGACCATGCATCGAGGTCTCTCATGAGCTGGAGACCAACAGCGGAAGGACGAAAACTCTCAACAACAATCAATATCACATTGGGGAGGTTGGGGTGTTTGACGAAAGCGTCCGGATCCACCGGCCTAGGCCAAGCGGCCTCGTGAACGTATTTCGTGGCCAACAACTCGTCCTTGGCTTCGAACAGTGCCTCTGGACGCATGGGTGGTTTCCCGAGGTGAAAGTCTCCAATGTTTTCCCCCTGCCACATGGCGGGAAAGGGGGTTTGCAGAGATCCCGCGTACGCACTTCCAACTTCACTTTCCGGCTGATGAGTCATGTGCCGCAGATATTCCCTCAGTATCGTCGGGCTCGACAGAGAGTTAAGGATTTGGTCCAGCACTACCTTGTCGTCGAAGAGAACGAGGGACGGCGCTACTCCCAGTACGACAAGAACGAAGGTTACCATAAGCGCCACTGCCGATTTGTCGGGCCACAGCCAAGGCAGCAGACTCCCCAGCCTCACGGTTGTCCCTTTCGCTAAAATGAAGCATGTCGGGCCGGAAACGACAAAAAAGCTGAAAACCACTAATGGGTCCACACAGAGTCTATCGGCAGCCCACCGCCGGATTTCTCTTTGGGGGTGTTCGAGTATGGCGTGCACCGAAGGGAAATAATCCCATGCATGATAGCTGGAAAACCAAACAGAGACCAGGTCAGTGGCCATAAGAAAAAAAACGACTATCCAGAAGCAATTGAGGATAAGTACAGCCGTCCGCCTAAGTCCAAATCCCACCAAGGCTACGCATAGCGGCAACAAAGGAGCGAACCACATCATGGATTTGGCTGCAAACAGCCAGATCAGCAGGGCCTTGTCCGACAATGACAGGCTGTGTAACCTATGGATCGTAATGATTTGGTATCGGTCCCACTCGAAAATCCACGCGAAAAGGAGGGAAGTTGAGATCAGCCATACGAAGGTTGTTGTTGAGAATCCCGCTAATGAGTTTTTGCCAGTAGAACACTTTTCGTTCAAGGTCTGTATTCCCAGGTGGTCGGAAATCTTGGCACGCGCCATTACATTATATTTTCAAGGATCTCAACGACCGTCTCAACGCATGGCTTGCATGTTTTGTTCAATAGGTCTTTTTCCTTGAACTGTTTTTGACCTTCGTCTGTTGTTAACTCACAAATACTTAGCAACTTGCGACAGATAAAGCTACCACGTTTCTTGGGTGTTTAGAAGGCGGACGAAAATCGCGGAGGGTGGCGGCTTTTTCATGAGAGACTATAGATTCCTTCCAACAGCAAGTCCAATAATCTGAACGCATCAGAAATTTGACGTCAAATTAACACGAAAAGCCATGATCGCATCAAGGTTTTTCCAGGATTCGTGTCACATTAACACTGACAAGTAACCACTTGGGTCGGTCTTACCGGTATGAAGTCGGTAATTAATCATTTCTCCTTCTCTTTCTTCTCCTTCTCCTGTCCGGGAGGAACGCCGCCCTTATCCTCCAGACCCGGTGGGGCGTCAGGTTGAGACGATGTATCCCCAGGGGTTGATGTACCACCGGAGCTAGTCGAAACCACCACAGAATCCTTTCCACCAGCCATGTCCAAAGACCAACCTTTCACTCCCTGATCAGTGCCCTGAGAAGTCTTGGACGTTACCACACTGCCGCTGTTGCTCAGGTTCACACCACACTTGGCAGTTTTACCTGGGTAGCCATACGCTCCATCCGTTGAGGCTAATACCTTTGTCACTGCAGCACTAACATCGGAAACAACAGATGTCCCCTTCAAGGTCTCATCAGTAAGGTACTTTTGAACAGCCGCCCTGACATTGTACAAATCTGCAAGTGCCGCCTGGTCACAAGCGGTTTTCTTGTAGTTATTGTAGTAGGGAATGGCAATGGCTGTGATGATGCCGATTATGGCAATGACGACCATCAGCTCCACCAAAGTGAAACCTTTGTGATTTTTCATGGATTGCTCCTTCTGTATAATGAACCGTACGAGACGAGTCTCGGCGCTGGATATCTCTCTATCTCACAGAAAAAAGTACTTCTTCTAAAAATGCGTACCTGGTTAGCCATCCAAGACGAAAAAACTTGCTCTCGGAAAGTATGGGGAGAGTCCAAGTCGATCTATTGCTGAACGGTCTTCAGGGTGCTTATGTCAACAGCATTCCCTGAATCCGTTGTTGTATGATAGTACCACTGGCTCTTTGCAACGTCATAAACAAGATCCCATTTCAAGCTCGAGCTAAGGATCAGGCTTTTTCCATCAAGGCTTTGCATCGTGAGAGCGTATCCGTCGGCCGGTCTAACTCTGACGGTGCTTCCTCCGGGGCTATAATGAAGACCATCAATAGGTTGTGCCCAATCGGCAGGGTTCAACCCGATATCCGTGAACACATAGTCACCAAAGCTTCGGGGGTAACGACCGTTTCGACTATAGAAGTCCGTTATACGAGAAATCATGTCCGTAGTGATATCTGAAAACGTGGGTCCATCCGATGATGTTGTGGCTGTGCCAACCCCACCGGCCATATCCAAAGACCAGCCTTTCACACCCTGATCAGTGCCTTGAGAAGTCTTGGACGTTGCTACACTGCCGCTGTTGGTGATGGTCACGCCGCACTTCCTGGTGGGTCCGGGGTAGCCATAAGTTCCATTTCCCGCTAACCCGTCAGCCAACACCGCCGTCACCGCAGCACCTACGTCCTGTGTGATTCCAGCAGAACTCAACACATCATCAGTCATTTTTTTCTGAACAGCAGCTTTCACGTTGTACAA
>CAINUH010000299.1 GCA_903853735.1 uncultured Desulfomonile sp.
AATACGCCGCAATCTCTACTTCTTGGCAAGTCTCGGCCAGGTTTGTTCTCTGAGTAATAGGCGATCACACTGTAGTGGCCTTCGGATTAGGGCCGTACTGATTTTCACCCGGTTGACTGTCTTTCACAACAAATATCAGGAGAATGATAGCGCCAACAATTGGGATCAGCCCAATAAAAAGCCACCATCCACTGCGGTCAGTGTCGTGGAGCCTTCTAACTGACACCGCTATGCTGGGGATCAGAACCGCTAAGCCATAAAGTGCGCCTAACAGGCCCATGCCTCCTGCAGGACGAAAAGTGCCGGTAACATAGTCAATGATCCCAAGCGCAATACTGATAAGAACATTGAACAGGACGAAAGACCAATACTCTCTTCGCCTTGCTCGCCCGGCAAACACTGCATACTTCTTCAACACTTCGAGATACCAATTCACACTCTCTCCTCTTCTTACCTCATACTGCTTTGATCAGGCGACTGCCAAGCCATATATTGACGCCTGACCTACCCGACGTCAATTACATTTATCCACCGACAATCAGACTTAGCTCCTATTGGTATTTGCTGGGATCACCGAGAAGGTAGTGGTGGGTACGCGTACTTTCCCTGAAAAGTTAGAGGTTCGTCCCCCTTCTTGGCTCTGAAACAGCCTACCGAAGTGTAGGAAAAGGGTCTTCAGGTTAACAATTTCAGCCAGTTTACCTTATTAACTGAAACAGGTTAATTTGACGGTGATTAGCTAACCTAATTAAATGGTTAGCCTGATAAATGGATAATGTTATGAGATGTCAATTAGTTAAGGCATTTGCATACGGTTTGCATACGGATTTTTGGGGTATTGTAGTCAACGATATCAGCTAGTTAATGGCTGGGGGACGAGGATTCGAACCTCGGTTAACGGGGCCAGAACCCGTCGTCCTGCCGCTAGACGATCCCCCAAGGCACGCGGGTATAATAGTATTTTGGAGTTTGGGGTGTCAAGACGATTTGTCGGAAACCAAGACTCTCATTTTTCCCCGAATAACTTTCCTGGATATCGCTCCTTCCCTGACAAATCGTAAACCGTCTGCAAGAGGTTCCACTACTGTAGATGGTTTTCCTCCGGGAGACCGTCCCGAGTCCACGACCAGGTCGACTGCATCACGGACGGGCGCTGAAATACGAGTGACCCTGTCTGGGCTTGGTTCGCCGGACCGGTTGGCGCTGGTGGCTGTTATCCAGCCACCTGCCAGTTCAGCCAATTGTCTTGCCGGGCAGTCAGGAGGAACTCTGATCCCGACTTTTCCAGTTGGCCCTATCACGAGTCTTGAAAACGGAAATGTCGGCTCCAATAAAATGGTGAGACTGCCTGGCCAAAAGAGGTTCATGAGTTCTTCGGCAGTATGGCAAACCGACGGAATCATCTTGTCCACCACGGCCCTGTGTGCCGAAATAAGTGGTAATGGGATGGTTTCCGGTCTACTTTTGATCTCAAAAATCCTTCTGACTGCGTGTTCCTGGAAGGGGTCTGCTGCCAGGGCGTAGAACGTTTCAGTAGGAACGATAACCACCCCGCCGGACCGCACAATTCTTGCCGCCGAAAACAGGATGGGGTTCTTCTCTGGTGTGATCCTCATTTCTTTCTCACGGGAAGTTCTATGACAAAAGCCGCGCCTCCATCGGGATTGTCCCGAACCCTCACAAAGCCATTGTGATCTGAAACGATGGTGCTGACTATCGTCAGCCCGAGCCCTGTCCCCCCCGGTTTTCTTGAAAAGTAGGGCTCGAAAAGACGCTCTCTGTCCTCCGGAGCTATTCCGGAACCATTGTCAACGATCTCAACTGAAGCGATGGAAAGGTCCTTGTCGTATCGTGTTCTCACCTTTACTGTACCACCTTCACCTGCTGCTGCCACGGCATTGTCGATTAGGTTGACTACCGCTCTTTTCATCTGCTCCTTGTCCAGATCGAGAATGGGAATCGTGTCGTCTTGTTCGAACTGGAAGTTCACCGACTCATTCCCCTCAAGGTACAGTTCCGTTGCTTCACGTACAAGCACGTTGAGGTTGTTGAGCACTGGGTTGGCGGCAGGCATACGGGCAAAATTGGAGAATTCGTTTACCATTTTCTTGAGTTGTTCCACTTGATCGATAATAGTATGAGTACACCTATTGAGGACTTCTGCGTCCTCGCCGAGGGTATCCATATATTTTCGTCGCAACCGCTGGGCATTCAACTGGATTGGAGTTAGAGGGTTCTTTATTTCGTGAGCTATCCTACGGGCGACTTCTCGCCAGGCTGCCATTCTCTGAGCCTTTAGTAGGTATGTTATATCCTCAAAAACCAGCACAACGCCCAGATCTCCGCCCTCCTCGTCTCTCAGACGCGCTGCAAAACAGAGCACCGTCAATGCCTTTTGAGGGAATGGCAGCGTGACTTGATGCTCAATCGCTTCTTTTCCACAATTGAAGAGATCATTCAGGGTCGCCTGGATCACCTTTGATGCAACATGGGGAAGCACGTCGGCGAAAGGTCGACCGAGCAGATCTTTCTCGCTTATTCCCAAGAGAATTCGGGCCGAATTGTTGATGGTGGTCACCTTGCGCTCGGGATCGAGAGCCATCACCCCGGCCGCTATATTTCTGAGGATGGTCTCTATGTATTTGCGTCGATTTTCCAGGTCCAAGTTCACGCGCACCAGTTCATCGCGCCCTTTTCTGAGGTCTTCAGACATCTTGTTGAAAGAACGGACGAGCACACCGAGTTCGTCGTCTCCGACAGGTTCGACGTAGACGTCCAGGTTGCCGGATGCGATTTTTTCAGTTCCTTCCGCCAAACCCAAAATAGGATCGGTTATGTCTCTAGCCATGGTGACCCCAAACCAAAAGCCGATGAAAATAACCAGCAGGGCAACTACCAGCAGTATGAGGACGTAAATGGTCTTGACCGGACCACGCATCCTTTTTGCCTCCTGATAGTCGACAAAGGCGTTGGATATGGCCAGCAACCTGCCTGCCAGGGATGTGGGTATAAAATAATCAGTGACCAGAGCGCCGGCAAAAACGTCGCCTTTCGAACTCTTCACGGGAGCAATACCTCGTATTAGATCGCCACCGCCATCTAGCGGAATAATCTGTGAAGTTTTTTCTCCTTTGAAAGCAATCTTGAGAAAACTGGGAAGGGGAGGGGGAATGGTTACTCCCTCCAAGGCAGAATCCTTTTGAAGTATGGGTGTTGAGCCGTCCCGGAAATAGACCTGGACTGAATTCAGGCCCTCCACAGCGCGTCCGGCTTCCATGGCAGCTTTCAATGCCTCGTGATTCCCTCTATCAAGTAACGACCTGGATTCAACCAATTCGGACAGGCGGGAAGCGCTCGTGAGAACTTTTTCAGAGGCGTTCTGATAGTAGGCCTGGGCAACCACCAGGGAAGACTGCAAAGATTCTTCAACCTGAGCCTTGAACCAGCTCTCAATGGTTGTGTGGAGCACTCCCGCACTCGCAATAAAGAGAACTACGGTTGGGATAAGGGTTAACGCCACGAAGGCCAGCGTCAAGCGAGTTTTAAGGTTGGATCCTAGAAGTTTTCTGCGACGCTCGAAGAAAAGCTTGAACAGATTGCGTATGAGAAAGAAAATCATAAGTATCAGCAGGAGCGTGACCACTGACAGTAGGGAGAAAAGCAATAAATGGCCGGCAAATGGGATGTCTTCGGCTGAACGGGCGATCTGCGATTCCACCAGGAAAATTATTCCTATCAGTAAGGCCGCGCCGGACGCTACCAGAAGCTCCCGCCGCCTTTTTGCCTTTTCCTGATCAATTGTTAGAAATTGTTTCATGCGCTATCGTGTTTGCAGCCATTAATCGATTAAACCGGAGAGAGGAAACCGTTCCTTCTCGACTGCTTCGCTATTTTGATTGAGAACACAGGTACCCTTTAGCCCTCATGCCATCTTCCATCACGGGGAAATTCGTGTCACTCCGGTTCTCCTGTTATCTGTGCCAACTGGCTGTCGTCGAAACCGAAGTGATGTCCTACCTCGTGTACCACGACGCTTCTGATATGGGCCGTAAGATTCCTCCTTCCACCTGCCGCACGTATGATCGGACGACGGTAAAGATAGATCCTTTCCGGGAGAAGATTTACTGTGAAGAAACTTCTGCCCGTCAGAGGGACCCCGACGTACAGGCCGAGGATGTCCCACTTGGATTCGACTCCTAAAGAGCGAAGGGTATCGGGATCCGCGAAATCCTCAACCAGCACTTCCAGGTTTTCCATCTTGTCCTGGAATTGCTTGGGCAGTTGTTCCAGAGCTTCGGCTACCTGTGCGTCGAAAGAATCCTCCAGCATAGAAGACTGCACCCAATTTTCGTCAGCGACTTGACAGGCGGGGCTCGCTGCGCGCATACACGCACCTGTAACAGAAAAGTAGCAAGATGGGAAGGCTGGGCTCACCTCCTTGGGATGTGATTTATTGATAGTTGGTCTTGGGAACCCGGGAAAGGCTTACCAGCGGCACCGCCATAATGTGGGATTTATGGTCCTGGATGAAATTGCAAAGGCTCAGCGCCTTTCATGGACTACCAACAGAGAGAAGACCGTTGTCTGCGAGGCCGAAATCGACAGTCGGAAGGTCATTTTGGCAAAACCGCAAACCTACATGAACCTTAGCGGCAAGGCTGTCCATCCGCTGGTGCGAAGGCTAAATGTGGATCCGACTGCAATGATAGTCGTCCATGACGATCTTGATTTGGCTCGAGGAAGCGTGAGAATCAAGGTCGGAGGCGGTGACGGGGGCCACAAAGGGATCAGGTCTATTGCTGATTCGTTGAGATTCCGAGATTTTATTCGGATTCGCCTCGGTATAGGCAGGCCACCAGAGGGGGTCATGCCTGACCAATTCGTGCTTCAGAACTTTTCCACTGATGAGACGAAAGTGCTGGAGCACCTGGTCTCGACAGGAATATCAGCCCTTCATCTGTTGGTTGTACACGGGGTGGAACATTGCAAAAACATTATTCATTCAGTAAGATCACCCTCGGATTTGGTGTCCGAAACGTCATGAAACTGGTTTTTCTCTTGCCAATTCCGTCGTGTTGTAATAGTTTCAATGGTCTTTGGACCTGCTTCATTACTGCAAGGGGGTATACGGATGAGTGAAACAATGGTAAGTGAGGATAATGCTCCGTTCCGCAAATTAATGCGCCCGGTGGTCAAAGCCCTTAGGACAGCCTACATACAAGGCACCACCGTGGTGAAACTGATGCCTTCGGAAAGAGCGATCCAGCTTTACTATAAGTACAGACGCAAGAGCTATGATCTCCAATGGTCAATGGACCCCGGATACAGGAAGGGCCTCAGGCGGCTGGTGGAACTGGCCGTTGAGGAGAATGACCGGGTACTTGATGTGGGTTGCGGGACCGGTTCTGCAACGATACAGGCCGCCACAAAATGTCGGGAAGTGGTAGGAATAGATTTGTCACCGGACATGATTGAACTTGCAGAAGAGAAAGTTCACAAGAAATGTATTCAAAACTGCCGATTGGCTGCCACCTCCGTAGAGGATTATCATCCGGACGAATCCTTCGACAAAGTGATCAGCTCTTTCATGATTCCACATGTCAGACCTAGGTTCCGACCAGCAATCTATGCCTGTATGTACAATTTTCTAAAGCCTGGGGGAACAGTGGGGCTGTTTGGGTCACGCGGTGAAGTGTGTGACGTCTACGAAACCCGTGGAGAGATTGAAGACAATCTTACCGGGTCTGGGTTCAAAGACATAGTACTGTATGACGTCTATGACATTTATAGAATTGCGGTAGCCAGACGACCCGAATAACGCCCGATACGGAATGGCGTCGAAGAGTTTTCGTAAACACTGAGGCCCCCGAAAAATGTTTTTCCGGGGGCCTCAGTTCATTGATCTCATTGGGTTGGAAGAAGGCCCTTCACAGGTACGCGACAGGGCTCCTCCCATAGACGGCATTCCTACCTAAAAATCCGGTGTGAGAACGATTCGTTTCGTCAACCCGCCACTGTGAGCCTCCTCAAAAGCCTTCTGGATTTGGGACATTGGTCTGGTTTCAAGCAGCGGATCTATTTCGATCTTGCCCGATTGCACCATTTCCAAAACCTTTGGATAGTAGCAGGGGAGACATCCCCATGTCCCGATAATGTCTGCATCAAAGGCCATAAGGCGGGACATGCTATAGGTATTTTTCTGCATTCCGAATCCTACTATCACGAGCTTACCGATGAAACCAAGGAGTCCAAGTGCGATATC
>CAINUH010000300.1 GCA_903853735.1 uncultured Desulfomonile sp.
CGGATCCTGAAACCGTGCGCGGCTCATGCGGGGGCATGAGTCTTTTTTTACTTGCACCACGATATAAATTCCTGCTACTCCAGAAATAGATGCCTGATCCAACGGTCAGTAATTTGCTCGGGTTGCTATATGTGGTGGCACAGTACGCCCGCGCAGCAACCCTTGACAGCATTACCACCCGAGCCCGCACGGATAAACAACTGAATATCACGCCTTCAATGCTCTCCCGCTTGTGTCGACTAGGGTACCTCAGATTGGAAATCAACACCGAAACAGGAAACAAGTACCACGTAACAGATGACGGGCGTTCCCTCCTTAAGCTCCCCCTGTTTGAACGACATGAAGATTTTTTACGGCGTAAAGAAGTCCATCCTGAAGGGCACAAGTGCTGTGTCTGCGGCTACGCGGGCCCTGGTCTCACGCGTTTCCAAAAGCGGGATTATTGCATGATGCACTTGAATACCGAATATAAGCCGACGTACATCTACAGCGAGGGTTCATCCCTCAGTTGGGAGAGTTGAAAATGCCTGAGTTGTTCACCAAAGTTAAAACCTGGTACTTCGGTTTGCCCTGGTGGGGAAAGCTTCTCGGCTTTCTTGTTCTGGTTCTGCTTATCGTTCTTCTCATCCTGAAGTTCGTCCTAGGTGCAGGGGGAGTAGGTAAGAGCAAGAGCGACACTGTTCATGCGGCAGGCGTTGCACAGACCATGACCACTGGAAAGAAAAAAGAAGAGGCGCTAGCCACGGAAATCAAGAAGAGCGAAGCAGAGACCGCCAAGATAGAAGCCGCAAATACTGCCGCTGAGGTCACGACAAAGACCAAGCACCAGGAGATTGACGCTGCTGATTCTTTTTCTGCTGTCGATAAGACCATCAAGACGTTGATCTTCATTCTCTTCTTGTCTATCCCAGGAATCGCCAAAGCGCAGGACGCAATCTACGACATGCCGACGGGTAAAGATGTCACGCTCAACGGCATCGCCATGCGGGCATACACGCTCGAAGAGTACAAGGTGATGGCCCACATCTATGTCGACTACCGTGCTTTACTTGATTGGAAAGCACGCGCAGATTCTGAGTTGGACCTCTACAAGGGCATGAAGGCGCTGTACGAGCAGAAAGATGAGACTTGTCACGGAATGCTGACAACCATGACCAACGATCGTGACTTCTGGAAGGTTCGGTTTGAAGAAGTCTCAGCGGACAAGTCCAAGATCATCGAACGGGTCGGCTTTATCGGGGCACTTGTCTTGGAGACTGCTGCGCTTGTCGTGTGGGGTGTTTCAGACCTGACTCGTCAGTAGCCCTGGACCGGATACCCACCCATGGGGTCTCTATTCTTCATGTAAGCATAGCCGCCAAGACCAGCAAGACCGGCACCGCCGAGTAGAGGCCACTTGTACTTGCTCAGGAAGCCCTGTGGGACCTCTTTCGTCTTGGTTTTCTCTGCCGGAGGCGCTTTGACGTCTGGCTGTGACTTGGATTCCACGGTCGGGGCCTTGGCCAGCGGGGGCGCTCCCTGCGGAGCCGTCATTGGCGCTGGTACGGCATTGAGCTGTGGGTCCGCAGCCGGAGCCTTGAGCCCGACATTCTTGCCCTGTTCTACCATGGTCCTCTTGGGTCCCTCGAAGATAGCGTCCATCCCCTGCCGCGTGGCCTTGCTGCCACCTGCTCCTCGAAGTTTCTGAACCACCCCCTTGCCGGCCGCAACTACACGCTGTGCCGCGGCGGGCATTCCCAGCTTCTCAAGGGCGTGCGCATATCCAAGCTCGTAGTAAGTTTGCATCTTCAACCTCCGTTACAGAAAGAATATCATCAAGAAAACGATGGTACAAGCCTTCAACAAGGAGGTTTCCCATGGTTGAAGACCTGGTCAAGGCGGCCAAGGACCGGCGCTGGGGTAGAACCATCGGCGCACTCATCGTTGGAACAATTATCGGGGCATTCATCTTCAGTTCATTGGACATCAGTTTCTTTGGCGGATTGTTCTGTGCCATCGTCGTGTGGACTTGGGAG
>CAINUH010000301.1 GCA_903853735.1 uncultured Desulfomonile sp.
CGAGGAATGGACAACAATCTTTACACCCAGGTGGGGTTGGTTCTTCTGGTAGGTTTGTCGGCAAAGAATGCCATTCTGGTGGTCGAATTTGCCCGTGAAAAGCAGGCGGAGGGAATGTCTGTCTTGGAAGCAGCAGTGGAGGGTGCCAAGCTTAGATTCAGGGCAATTCTTATGACGTCCTTCGCGTTTATCGTTGGGGTCCTTCCCTTAGTCTTTGCGGACGGTGCCGGAGCGGCCGGCAGAAAGGCAGTAGGAACTGCTGTGTGCGCTGGAATGCTCGGAGTGACCATGCTAGGTGTATTTTTCACTCCGGTCATGTATGTGTTCATGCAAAGATTCAAGAAAGAACCAGCAGAGACAGGGAGTATCACGAATATCGACTCTATCTAGCTTCTGACCATGCCCCACAATTTTGCTGGACACCGTTGGTGGGATCACAATCTGGGGAACAGGAACGGTGTTTTCATGCTGTATTCCTGATATTCCGAAGCAAACTCATCTGCCACGAATGGCAGAGCCAACCCTCTTTATGGTTCATCACGTCTGGTTCGCCGGTTGTCTATGCGCGTAATCCAATGAACATAGCAGGGGAGTTGAGTGTTTCCAAGTAATCCCATTTCTCTTGATTCGAAACCTTTACCAAAAAGTTCTTGCGTCTCTTTAGTTGATTTGCTTCGCCACGAGATCAAAGAATAGAGTGGCCCATCAAGCGTCTGATCAAGGTCGGAGAAGAAAGTCTCGCATCATGGTCGGATGTGGTATGTTCATGTAGCTTTAGCATTCCCCTTGGCTCGACACTACCAGGCTGTGTTCGCGTGAAGGCCATCGAGAACATTGTAATTGACCGGGGCGTTCGGTGAGGCACGATCAGAAACAGGAAAATACCGGCTTTTTCAGCAACATGACGACGGTTTTGCCGGCGTCGGGTCTTGTGGGGGCCCATACCAGGATCTTTTGGCGGTGAGGGGGAACAATCCTTGAACCGGTCATGAGCCCAAAGACCTCTGAAATGGCAAAACCGCGGCATAATTCCGGCTAGGGTAAACTCGTTGAGTATGCCCGAAGAGCCAGGGGGAGGGAGAAATGACGGAACCCACGGAAGTCAGAGAGGCGATCCGGGATCTTCTGAACAATCTTGGGAAGATCGGCACATTCATGCTGGGGGAGATGAGAGTATTCCTTCGCCGAAGCTCGGGAGCTTCGAAGGAGGAATTCTTCGCCGCAGTCGATCAGACGGCCAGGATCATGAAGCAGTCAGGAAAATGGGCGCTAGAGGACATCCAGAGGGCGGTGGAACAGATTAAGAAGAACTGGGCGCTACTGGATCGAGAGAGGAATCTGGACTGGGACGAATTCCTTGCCGATATGAAGACGCGGCTGAAAGCCGTGGGAGAAATCACGCAGGATACGTTCGACCACTCCGTGGAGCAAGCCAAGAAGACTCTGGACAAGCAATGGGCGAAGACGGGCCGCACCGGCGAGGAACAGATGGAAGCCATCCACAGGCACTCCGAGGAGATGGCCAAATCCTTCAAGAAACAATGGGCTGTCTTCTGGGCACATATGGAAAAAACGGGCAAGAAGACCGACCGGGCAGTCAATGCCGCCTGGGAAGAACTCAAGAAGAAGGACTAACCGAGGACCCTATACTCCGGCAAGCGAAAGCCACCATCCTGCAGCAGTCCGAGGCGGAAACCTTGAGGATGGCCTTCATGAACTTGGTGGGGCTGTTCCTCCGCAAGGAAATGAAAAGTCGAGTGGTGATGATCCTGCATGATGCCATCTGGGTAGAAGCACCGGGGGAAGAGGCTGAGCAGGCAAAGAGTTTGTTGGAGCATTCTATGAAGAATGCGGTTTAGCTTCCGTTTGTACCGCTGGATGTCGATTTCCAGTGACAACAGCCCCTTCGTAAAGGCATTCTGGCCTAGAATGCGGAGAATCAGGCATTTGATGGGAAGGATGATGACCGCAGCAAAAAGAATCCGCGTTCCGTTGGACGTGCAGTTCGAATAGCTCAATCTCCTTCCCACGTCCAGGCCGCTCAAAGTAAGCTCTTTGGAGAGGTGAAAAAGATGTACCCCCACTTTATTAAGAGGAAGAAAATGTTGACAGTGACTAATGATTGGAAAAAAACCTATCCTGGCTGAATTCCCCCAACCCCCTTACCAAAGGGGGTTGGGGAGCAGTGGTCTGAAATCACAACCGGCCGTGACTCGCTGACCAGAGGTCACAGCCCATATTGATAATTCTAAAGGCCATTGGCACAAACTGCTACTCGTCTTTGTAATCCCGCACTTTCGTAGCCATGGTCTCTTGCATCCGGTGGAGTTTGCCGCCGGCATCGTCGAGCTTCGCGCTGCGCTCCGCCAGTTGATCTTCATTAGCGGCCAACGCCGTAACCCACTTTGCCCGCAACTCCTGTTCCTTCGGCAGGTTTGACCCCAGCGCCTGGAGATTGGAGCGTAGTCGGCCCTGTTCATCTGTCAGTCGTTGCGCCTGTTGAGTCCACTCGGTGATCTGCCGCTGCAAGGCGGCCTTCTGCGCCATTAGGTCACTCAAATCCTTCATAAAGACCTTGGCGCCTGCCGACAAATAGCGCTGGGCGAGGTAGAAACGGACCTGCTCCTCACTACTCTTAGCCAGATGGACCGTTTCCTGCACGTCGCGCTTCTCCTCAACCACGAAATCCACCGTCTCGCCCGCCTTCAGCCGAACTTCGAAGCGGTAATGGTTGTCCACCTCTTTAAGCGGTTTCTCAGGCTTGCTGAGCTGGTAACCGGCATTTCTCGGCTGGTGGAGCCACAAGGTCGCCGACTCTCCGCCACGGTTTACGATCTTCCATGTGTTGGTGAGGGTCTCCACAGAAGTGAGGGTGAGTATGCCGTCAACCAGGCGGCCCTTGA
>CAINUH010000302.1 GCA_903853735.1 uncultured Desulfomonile sp.
ATGCAGCTTTTCCTGGAAACAGACAACACCGGCCAACGCATGGATCACTACACGTTCTACTTTAAAGGCGAAGGCGCCATTAAGGCCTCTTCCACAGAGTTTCCCAACGGCCACATCCAGAGCGACAAGCCAGCGGTCATGACGAATTATACCGTTGAATTCCGACACACGGACTCCAATTGGCGCTTCGATGTGGTGATCCCGTGGGAACATCTCGGAATGAAACCAAAATCCGGTGATATCTGGAGGTTCAACGTCTTCAGCAATCCCTCGGTCAAACGCAACCACCGCGTGATCTGGTGTCAAGCCTACGAGTGCCAGAATGAAGTTCACCGCCTTGGCCGGATCGTGTTCAAGTAAAAACAGGCTTTGGGACCATTGCTTTAGTCGTGTTGGGCGTAGTTCAAAACCGGAGGGTATTTGTAGTTCAAAACCGGAATTCTGCATAGGAGCGGGGAAAAGGGTTGACGGTGAAAGGTTTGATGAGGCAAGGATGACGACGTAACTGAAGAGGATAGGGCTCTGCGGGAACGCAACCTGAGCGGTTCAGTTATGCGGGTTGAGTGATCAACCTACATGGGCCATGGAGGCATCAACAGCCTTCATGGCCTTTTCATTAGGTTCTCGCTCAATCCGCTCCTATGCGGAAAATTCCGGGGGATCGGGGGGCAGAGCCCCCCTGTGTGATAGACTGTGTGCATGAAAAAAAGCAGTTGTGTCATCGGTATCCACAAGATTACGTCCACCATATATTGACTGCATTCAACGCTGGGGAGTTGAGCGCCGCTGAAGCCATGGAGGGGCTTCAAATTGGCCAAAGTCAATTATATCACCTTCGTCATGAGTGGTTGAAGCATCATCGGCAACTACCCGGCCGCGTGTCAGGTGGGGCGCATAGAGCGGCTTGGCCGACCGAGGTGTTAGCCTTTATCGAAGGGTTTCTGCCTCACTGCAAACCTATGAATTACAGCCTTATTGCCGAGGAGGTGACTCGGCGCTTTGGTTTTGCGAGATCTCCTGCGGCTGTTGGCCTGTTGATTAAGCGGCAGTGGCCCAACTATCGCGGAGTATTGCAGCGTGGTCCCAAGCCCCGGCGCCGATGGCAATGTGGATCGGTTGGCGAACTCTGGCAGCATGATTCATCTCCCCATGCGTGGTGGCCGGACATTCACCGTCAAAATCTGGTACTGACGATCGATGATCACTCCCGCCGTTTAGTGGCTGGTCAGTTCATCCCCGTAGACACGACCTGGGATCATTTTTGCCACTTCCGCCGGGGGTTTGAACGCCACGGAATCCCTTTATGTGTTTACACAGATGGGTTGTCACTCTTTGGCCATGAAACCAATCTGGGGCCAGATGATGTGCATTCTAATTTTCAGCGCGCCTTAACCTGCCTGGGTGTTGGCCATCGTGTGGCTCCTGATCCTCAAGCCAAGGGCAAGATCGAGCGGCGATTCGGCTTCTTCCAAAAACGACTGGGATCGCTCCTTGCCCTTGAGAAAATCACAGACTACACCGCTGCCAATGCCTTCTTGGCGGATCAAATTGATCACCATAATCAGCATTTTGTATGCCGCACCACCGGCATGACTCCCAACCATGCCTGGGAGTTGGCCTGCACAGAAAAGCGCTCAGTCATTCGGCCTACTCCAAACCCGGTGCTCCTGGATCTCCACTTGGCTCATCATGTATCTCGACGCCTGAATCCGGATCATTCCATCGACTTTCTAGGTAAAAACTGGCCAGTTACCCCTTGTAAACGTAAATATGTCACCGTTGTTTACCATCCCGGTAGGAAGTTCTGGGTGATCCCAGCACCGCCTTCACGGGCCAATCCCGTCTGGCCAGACATCCTTGCCTGCTACTCCATCTGATTTTCCGGTTTTGAACTACAAATTATTCCGGTTTTGAATTTCGGCCGACATGTCGGGGGAACTTTATTGCATCGGGTTTAGGAATGGCGTAGCATTTCAAGCATGGTGTTTATGAACATGTTCGGGCGGCTGACATGGCTTTGGGTTGTTGTGGTGATGCTGGCCGTGATGACTACGGCGCAGGCTCAGCTTTTCCCGTTTTCAACGAATAGTGTTCCGGGTACCGGTTACAAGGGGACCAATGGTAATATGATTGTACCGGCTCCTTTGGTACCTCCCTCTCCGTTTATTTACGTGACGAATGGAAACTCGATTACCCTCACCAAATATAAGGGCGAGGGGAGTGTCGTGATCATTCCCGATATCATCAATAATCTGTATGTCACCCGCATCGGGAGCAATGCGTTTGCC
>CAINUH010000303.1 GCA_903853735.1 uncultured Desulfomonile sp.
CCACTCTATTTGCTCACTCTCACGTCTAGCTTCCCACTCTATTTGCTCACTCTCACGTCTAGCTTCCCACTCTCTTTGCTTCCTCTCACGTTCTGCTCCACGGAGGAAAATGGTGTCTATTTCCATCTGGTTTCTGTCACTGAGTGATTCTATATAAGTCTCATAAGTCTCGGGGCGCGGCATTATGGCCTGCATCAACGGCATCAATTCTCTGAGGTATTGAGGGTCGATAGGCATACAGTCATGCGGAGCTTCCATCGTCTCGCACTTCTGACAGTGATAGCCAAAGCTAAGAAAGCCGCATCGAAAGCACTTGAACAGCATGTGTAGTCCTCCGATCCCTTGCCAATGAATAAACCATGTTCACTTGCCTATATACAGGCCAGCGGTAAGGTCGGCTCTCAATCGTCCTTGTCGGGCGGCGGTGGTATGCCGTGATCCTCGCACCACTTGTCGTACTCGCCTTTGAGCTTCTGTTTTTCTTCGAGTGCTTTCTTTGCAGCACGGCGCTTCTCTTCATCTGCCAGGAATCCAGCAAAGGCAAACCCTTCAAGGTCCATGACGATTCCCCCACGGTGATTGATTGACTGAAAAAATGTTGCTTCCCATGCCTCCATTGTACGGTCTAACGTTTTTTGATGATGGTTGCTAGCTCTTCAACGGCCTGATTACACTCTTGTTTTTTGAGGATTATCATGCCCTGAGCGGCGAGGGTGTCTCCAGTTATCCTGCGGCCGGCGAAGGCCCGATTGTATATCTCTACCAACCTCTCTGACTGACCACAAACTTCGAAGGCACGGCGCCGAGCATCAATGAATTCTTTCAGACGTTTCGGGTTATCAAACTTCCAACCCTCGTAATATCTTTCAGCCCTCGGGTCCGCACTAGTGACAATGGAACCAGCGGTAACTTCCAATGGCAGGTATTCGCCCGGGTAAGCTTCAAACATTACCCACACATGGTTGACAGCTCTTAACATTTCAAGTCCATCCGCAAGATTTGTTAGATTAGTATCAATATTCCCAACCTGCAGATACGCCCCGAGATTCTTCGTCCGCAGTTGGTTCCAAACATCAATAGCCATATCCACACACACGAATAGATCCAAGGTACTATAAGTATGAGTTTCGTAGTATTTTTTGGCGATTTCCGATACTTCACGGATTACCTTAGCAGCCTTAGCACGCTTTTGGGCCTGTTCGGCCTCTGCACGTAATTTGGCCTGTTCTTGTTCACGGATTGTTGCTCGCTCCTGTTCCTCTTCTCTCTCCAGGCGGGCAACTTCATTTGACGCGGATGGTTCTCCCTTTTGTACTGCTATGCGGTACCATCTTGCTGCCTCTTGTCGGCTCTGGCGTACGCCCAAGCCCTTTTCGAATATCCAGCCCATGTTGTACGCAGCCTGAGGGTGGCCTTGCTCAGCAGCCTTACGCCACCATTCCGCTGCTTTGTAGAAGTTCATTGGCACCCCCTCACCATAATAATAGGCTGAACCCAGTTGTTTCTGGGCCTCCGAACTGCCGTTTACCGCGGCTTTGCTGAACAGTTCAAATGATTTATTCACGTCTTTGGCTACCTTGTTTCCTTGCTTATACATTTCAGCGAGCTTGCATTGAGCATCCCCCAGTTTACGTTGCGCTTCAGGGACCTTCTTCTCAGTCGCCATTTCGAGGTAACTCCTCAATAACTCAGGGA
>CAINUH010000304.1 GCA_903853735.1 uncultured Desulfomonile sp.
GGGGGATACCCCACTGGAGAAGCTGCCAAGCTTAATAAAGGTATTTGGTTTTGATTTCGTAGAGTGATTTTTCTGCCGGAGTGGTTTCGCTGCCGAGAAGCGCTTCAATTACGCGGCCGAGTGTTTGGGTGATGTTTTTCATTGCTGTCCTCCTTTCTTTCTTTATTTATCTTCAATATAACCTGATTATGTAACGGGGATATTACGACATGGCAACGGTGGTAAAGAACAGGTTACATAAGAGTAACAATGCGGTTACAGTTCATGCCGGAGGACAGCAATAAAGGGCCAGTCTGGTTCCGCGTGACGGTTATTTTGTTGTTAAGGTGCGATTCTGGGATTCCCCTCTCTCCAACTATCTCCCACATGGGGATAAAGGACTAACCGGAGGGATTCGGGATATGAATCGTATTTCAGAGTTAGGAACAGGGCCAGGTTGGTTTGATAGATTCCTGCTTTCGCAGGAACGACAAAGGGGGTTCCTCGCAATGGAACTAGATTCTTCGGTACTTCGTCCTCCTGAGCAATATGCCCAGCATGACAAAGGAGGCATAAAGACTGGATTCCTGCCTTCGCAGGAATGACAATAGGGGTGCTACAGCGATCAGAATACAATGGGGATTCCGGAAGCTGGATTCCCGTACATTTGCTTCGATGTCAGTCTACCAAAGCAAAGTATACATTACTTCGTAAGTACCTCCGGTTGAAACCTACGGCATTCGGCCTTCGCTTTGTACATTTTGGCTGAAGGCCAAAAGTATTTCGGTCTGCGGGACTCAAGAATGACAAGGACTGATGTTTAGTAGGCAGGGAGATCCTTCGTCCACCTGAGGCGGACTCAGGACGTGATAGTGTTACACCTTCATCATTGAAGGCAATGGTGTTATCACGGGGATTTCTGTGGCTGCTACTCGGGTTTAGCGAGGAAATAGCCGATGCCGGTTTTAGTGAGAATAATCCGCGGCTTGCCAGGGTCTACTTCGATTTTTTCCCGCAGACGGCGGATATGGACTTTGAGGCTATCGGTGGCGCCGGGGTAATCATCGCCCCAGACGGCTTCGGCCAGATTGGAGTGGGTGACAACATGGCCGGCGTTTTTCATCAGATGACCGAGGATGTGATTTTCTGTTACCGTCAGCGCAACTTCCTTTTCACCGATGTGCAGTTGAGCAGTCTCCGACTCCAGGCGCAAATGTCCGTAAGTCAGAATGCTTTCTTCGGCGGGTGTATGGCGGCGGATCATGGATTTAACCCGTGCCAGCAACTCCAGCTGACGGAAGGGTTTGGTGATGTAATCGTCAGCACCCCATTCCAGTCCTTTCACTACGTCCGCTTCCTCGGCCCTGACGGTCAGAATAATCGTCGGCACGGTGGAAAAGCGCCGGATTTGGCGCAAAACCTCAAAGCCGGAGATATCGGGGAGCCCGAGGTCAAGAATGACGATATCGGGAGATTCACTCTCGACCATTTCCACGCCTTTTTGCCCGAGTCTGGTAGAGACCACCTTGGCTTCAGGCCAGCGAATCTGAAAAGCCA
>CAINUH010000305.1 GCA_903853735.1 uncultured Desulfomonile sp.
CCGGATGTCCGTCCCTTATCATTTTTAAAATTGCTTGTCGCGCTCATTTTTGACCAGAAAAATCATCCCAAGACCTCATTCTAAGGTGCGGAATGTGAGGTTAAAGGCGATTTCCATGGTCCATTAAAATTATTGTTCGGTCATGGCCGCAAGCCGTACGTTATGGAATAAGGACATACATGAATAATTGGCTTCTGTTAGATGATTATGAAGACAAGAGACTGCCGGATAGTTTTTCAACCGTCATAGACGCGCATGTTCATCTCTTCCCTGATAGAGTGTTTAAAGCCATTTGGCGTTGGTTTGATCAGTTTGCGTGGCCTATCCGCTATAAATTAACCTCGCCTCAAATAATTGAATTCCTTACGTCTAGAGGAGTAGATCGTATTCTAGGGCTGCATTACGCTCATAAACCGGGGATGGCCCGCGAACTAAACGCTTATATGGCTGACCTATGCCGGGACTATCCGCAGTTAATCGGTACGGCCACTGTCTTCCCAGGAGAGAAAGACGCCGTAACAATTTTGAAGGAAGCGTTTGAATTGGGACTCGCCGGAGTAAAGCTACATGCCCATGTACAATATTTCGCTGTGGACGACGCTGTAATGCATGAAATATACGAATCGTGCGCTGATTATAACAAACCTCTGATCATGCATGTGGGGCGGGAACCCAAGAACCCAAACTTTCCTTACAAACGAGATCCTTACGAAACCTGCAAAGCTGAAAAGTTGGAGCGCATTCTAAAAGATTACCCCAGCCTAAAAATTTGTGTGCCCCACCTAGGCGCAGACGAATTCGATCAGTATCGACGATTATTGGAATGTTACAACAACCTGTGGGTTGATACGGCAATGGCGCTCGTAGACTATATGCCAAATTTTGGGTCTCCAAAATTATTAGACCTCCGAGCGGATCGCATCATGTTCGGAACGGATTTTCCGAATATCCCCTACGCTTGGGACACAGAAATCCGCCAGTTGGAAACGCTTCAACTGCCTAAGGATTTTCTCACAGGCATCCTTAAGCGTAACGCATCTGAGTTTTTATCCATCAAGATGTAAACAATCGTTTTTTTGACAACAGCGCCTGGTTGCCTGAAACCGAATTTGGTTTCTGCAAATTGCAGGTGTTGCATAAATCTGTGTCCGTCATTTCCAAAAGCACGGGGTATTGTCTCAAAAACTTTAGGCAAGAAGACCCGACTGACCTCTCGGCTGTCGCAGTTTTGCTTTCACCCGTTTTCCGCCCACGTCATTCGGCGTTTACTCCAAACTGAGTAAGGCACAGCCACGAGAGCGCCCAAAATCATGTAAGAAAAGATTGTGGGAATGAAGTTTTGCCCGTAATCGGACAGGTCAGCGATGAACAGTGCGAGTCCGACATTACGCGCTATGCTGGCGATAGCGAGGACGGAACGCTGCTCCTGGGATGGTCCGCCCAATAGGTGGCCGATGGCCAAAGAACTTCCCACCATTATGATGATCGTAACAGTAGACAGGCTATCTAGATTCAGCATCGTCCGCAAGTCAGGCGCCAGAACAAGCAGAATGATCAGCACGACAAAGAGCATGATGAAAAGGATGTTGGCAAGCATTCGCATAGGTTTGCCCATCACCTCGGCGAGCCTGGGAACGAAGCGCTGGATGAGCAGACCGATGATCACCGGCAAGAATGTGACCTGGGCGACTTGGCGAGCCACATCGACAGGAGTCAGGCCCAGGTCCGCAAGTTCAAACAGGGCGTTAAAGATAGCCAGGGTCAGCGGTGTGATCACGACAGCCAGCAAAGCCAGCGTCAACTGCAGGCTGGCCGAGTAGGTAGGTTCCCCGCCTGCCATTTCGGTTCGTTGAGTAGTGAGCGGGGCGCCAGGCGCTGCAGCCAACACAGCAAGGCCAGCGGCTACTGCGGGTGATAAATCCAACATCCACAACAATAGGCCCACCACCAGAGGGACCAGCACGATTACAGCAAGAAGGGAGCGGAGCAATAATTGAGGCCGACGCAACAGGAATGTAAGTTGCCTAAAAGAATGATTGACTCCGATGGCAAGCATGAGGCTGAAAATCGTCACCGTGACGAAATTGAGGAAGATGGGATTATCCATAGTTCCAATCTCCTGTTGACAACTAGCTGTAAATATTACTTGTTATTCGAGACCTGATGTCCCTTGATCTCTCAGAGTGTATAAGGTTAAAGCAAAGCGGTCTCGGGTGGACAATTGAAGAAGTCCGGGCCATCCTTCGGAGCGACGGATGGCCCGGATAGCTTGTGGTCATAGGCTGTTCAGTCGCCGAGACCTGTCAGGAGCTTCTCCATTACTTGGTCAATGGTGAAGCTAGCCGCCTTCTGGCGAGGTGGGAACTCCCGGAATGTAATTAAGAAATCTCCCACGATTTTCTGGGTCGGTATCAACATGAACGCGTGATCAATCATCCAGTCCCAGTAGGTGTTTGAGGTGATGTCCGCCCGTTCAAAGGGATCAGTGCGCAGGTTGAAGATCTTTGGTATTCGCAATGTTACAAAGGGCTCAGCCCAGATCTGGCATGTGCCTGCCATACGCTGTTCCTTAAAGACGATCTTCCAGTTGTCGTAGCGCAACGCGGTTAGATCGCCATCATCCGAAAAGTAGAAAAACCCTTCCCGTGGGCCCTTGTCTTCTTCACCAGTCAGGTAGGGCAGAAAGTTGTGGCCGTCGAGATGCGCTTTGAAGGTCTTCTCGCCCGCCTGATGGCCCGCTTTGAGCTTTTCTATGATGTTCGGTTCACCGGCTGCCGCCAATAGAGTAGGCAACCAGTCCATGTGACTCATGATTTCGTTGGAGACTAGGCCTGCCGGAAACTTTCCCGGCCACCGCGCCAAGGAAGGCACGCGGTAAGCGCCCTCCCAGTTGGAATTCTTCTCATTGCGGAAGGGCGTCATGCCGCCGTCCGGCCAGGTGTTCATGTGCACGCCGTTGTCGGTGCTGTACAAGACGATGGTATCCTCGGCAATGCCAAGTTCGTCCAGCTTGTTAAGTAACGCTCCAACATGCTTGTCGTGCTCGATCATCACGTCGTGGTACTCGGATTGCCAGCGCCCGGATTGACAGAGTATCTCCTTAGGCGGGCGTACCCGAAAGTGCATCCATGTAGTATTGAACCAGACCAGAAAAGGGTTGTCGGCCTTATGTTGACGGTCAATGAAATCAAGCGCTGTCGCGAGAAATTCTTCGTCAACCGTCTCCATACGTTTCTTGGTGAGCGGACCTGTGTCCTCGACCCGCCCATCGGCATAGCTCCGGATTACCCCCCGGGGACCAAAATTCTTGCGAAAGTTCGGAAAGTCTTTTTCAGGCGGATAATCGCGATGCTCCGGCTCATCTTCAGCGTTGAGATGATAGAGGTTGCCGAAGAACTCGTCGAAGCCGTGGTTGGTGGGTAGGAACTCATCTTTGTCGCCAAAGTGGTTCTTGCCGAACTGGCCGGTTGCGTAGCCCAGTGGTTTCAGTAGTTCTGCGATAGTTGGGTCCTCTCCATGCAGTCCTAAGTCGGCGCCAGGGAAACCCACTTTGGTCAAACCCGTGCGAAAGGGGCTTTGACCGGTAATGAACGCTGCCCGACCAGCAGTACAACTCTGTTCTCCATAATAGTCAGTGAAGCGGATGCCCTCTTTTGCGAGACGATCAATGTTGGGCGTGCGGTACCCCATCAATCCGTCTGAGTAGCATCTGAGGTTGGTTATGCAGATGTCGTCGCCCCAGATGACTAGAATATTTGGCTTTTTAGGTTGAGCCATATGTCGCCTCCTTCGTTGCTTGAATTAATATCACTAGAAAGCCCCTCAAGGCCTCTCCAGCGTCGTTGGTTTCCATTAGCTTGCCCTACTACTAACCAGAGATTAGTATTGACCGACTGGATTTGGGTCAGATTGTCCGGATCTGCCGCTACCATTCTGGCCATGGCATTTCTTAAACTTGAGACCACTACCGCATGGGCATGGCTCGTTGCGGCCGACTTTGGGGAAAGCCTCCGCCTGTTTAGTATCTTCCTGAGACAGGATCTGCATTATCTTCGCAGCCGGGAACCCGTTACGAATCAACTGGGCCATCATCTGCAGCGGTCTGTCGATGTGTTGAAAAAACGCTTTGTAGCCCGCACACAGGTAGTTCAGTCCGAACTCGCCATCCGTTGTAGTGAGAAATCGGTTCTTGGGACATTCCCCGTGGCAGGCAAAGCGCACCTCGCATTTTCGACAGGCAAGCGGCAGCGGGTCCAGCTTGTCTCGGCCGAATTTTCTTTGCTGCTTGGAGCCGACCAGGTTGCTCATGTGTTCTTGGAGGATGTTACCCAACAAAAACCTTGGCTCGACAAAGTGGTCGCAAGAGTACAGATCGCCGTTATGCTCGAGGGCGAGCCCGTGACCGCACACTGGATCAAAAACGCACATGCCCGATGAACCCATATCCAACCAGTTGCGAACCGCTGCTTCGAACGTTTGCACAAATATCTTGCCTACGTCGTGCCCGACCCATTCGTCGAAGATGGCAATCAAAAAATTGCCCCACTGTTCCGACTCAACCGTGCGATCCGATACGGTCGTCCCCTGTTGGTAAGGGGTGACTGCTCCTTCGCTGAGACGCTCGATCATCGGAATAAACTGCATCCATCTCGTGCCGGCCTCGTCACGCAAAAACCGGTAGACATCAAGAGGGTGTCTTGCATTTACACGATTGATGGTGACCAAAACGTTGTATTCCACCCCATGCTTCTGCAATAGCCGGAGTCCCTTCATCACCCTGTCAAAGGTTGGCTTCCCGTTTTTGTCCACCCGATGCGCATCGTGCAGTTCGCGACGACCGTCGATGCTGATGCCAATGAGGAAATCATTTTCACGAAAGAACTCGCACCATTCGTCATTCAGTAGGGTGCCGTTTGTCTGCATGGTGTTCTCGAAAGTCATACGCGGCCTGCGGTATTTTTCCTGAAGCTCGACGGCCCGTCGGTAGAAATCGAGACCCATGAGGGTCGGTTCGCCACCCTGCCAGGCAACGGTTACTTTGTCGGCGTGATGGGACTCAATTAGCTGGGATATGTAGTTCTCCAGAACCTCATCGCTCATGCGAAAGCGACAGCCGGGATAGAGAAGTTCTTTCTTGAGATAGAAGCAATAAGAGCAATTTAGGTTGCAAACCGACCCGGTTGGCTTGGCCAAAACATGAATTCGCGAGTGAATTGTCTTTGGGGTCATGGCGCTAACTTTAGTCGATAATTTGACCGTGCAAAAAACTTTTCCGTCCGATTTGACGGCAACACTCAAGCCAAAGGCAATCAAACCACAGCCCGAAAATCCTGAAATTAACTACGTGATCGACATTTATACAAAATTTTATCGCAACTACTTTTACTTCTGTGGAACCTATGCGTGTCCCTCGTCGAATGCCTTGTCTCCAACATTCAAGATTCGTTTCGCCCGGATGGAATATATGGGAGATCGTCTATTCAACCTGTCCTGTATGCGGCACACAGGTCAATGGTTCGAATCGTATCTCAGTGTCTCAATCGACGAACGTTTTCAAGCCACAACAATGATCCACTCTTTTTCGTATGACGGCCCTAAACGATGATCAGGTTTCGCACCAAACTTTCCTTGTTAGTTCGTGTTCTGTCCGCTCATCCAGAGCGGGTTTGTGTAGCTCAAGAACTACAGGTTTGTTCTTCAGGAGGCGCTTCTGACTCAGGCGCCTTCTCTTCTTGGGGTTCCATCTCACTGATCGAAGCCAAGCAGTTCTGCTGTAAAATTTGTATCTTTGTGGCCCCTACCGTCATAGCCAAAGCCATCGTTTCCTGGAGTTCTTCGTCCGTTGCGCCTAGGCGCCTTGCAACTGCAAGGCAGTAGCGGGTTCAAGGGTCACATCCAGCAGCTAGCGAAGCCCCTAGGGCAATGAGGTGCTTTGTCTTACGATCAAGCGCTCCTACCACATAAGCCTCTTCAAAGAATTCCTGATACTTATCTAGCGCAGCCATTGAGTCTACCCTCCGCTCAGAGATTGACGCAGCCAGTTTCACAGCTTTAAACAACATACCCTTGGTAACTGGAGAGCTATTAAATCCCGTCTCGGATACCATTTCCGCATCTCCAAAACCAGCCTCTTTTATCATCGCCAGGAAATCCTTTCCCGGTATGGCCCCGCCCATTCACCCGGCCCAGGTGTCAACTCGTGCTTTGACATCCCCCGATAGATAGCCTGTGAGGATCTGGTCGGCCATCATGAGCCGTCCACCAGATTTCATTACCCGAAAAACATCTTTCAATGCTTTCAGTTTGTCAGGTATGAGGTTAAAGGCTCCACTGGAAATAACGACATCGAAGTCATTATCAGGCAAGGGTAAATTCTCAGCAGAGGACTCTCGGAAGGAAACGTTTTTGAGATTCGTCCGGCTAAGGTTTTGTCTAGCCCTCTCCACCATCTCGGAACTCATATCTACGCCAACTACCTTCCCTGCGGGTCCTACCATCATAGCGGCAATCATTGTATCTACTCCGCCACCACAACCAATATCCAGGACGCTCTCTCCCTCGCGGATTTCACCGATGGATAAAGGATTCCCCACACCGCAGAATGATTCCAAGGCAGATTCAGGTAAGTCTTGAAGAATGACAGGGTCATACTTCAA
>CAINUH010000306.1 GCA_903853735.1 uncultured Desulfomonile sp.
ACGGTGTGGCTTCTTCCATTGCCGGACTGGCCTACTGCAATGGGGAACACCTATACTTACAACCTCTCCGCAGCCGAAATTACCAGCTTATGGGAAGCCTTATTCACCAAACCCGATCGATCGATCGCCGAAATACGCTTCAACCAGCTCAATGGAGCCCTCCTCCAATACCCGAACATCCTATTGACAATAAATCAGTGACAGTTCTTAATTTTGGCACCGGCTATAGTAAAATAGAATGGGTCGAATATCCTCTCAATCAGACCATGGTCAATTCCTTTGTGGGCATTGATGGCAAGGCTCATCACCATCTGTGAGGAGTCAAAACATTACTGACCCTAACAGTATGTTTTGGCTGGTGTAAAAAGACGAGCGCGTATTGGATAAATAAAAAAGCTTGAAATGAAGCGTATGGAAATGAGATTATAAAAAATTGTGGCGTTCGATTGGAAAGGCACTGATTGCTAAAAAGTGGAAACAAGCCTGACAAGAATAGTAGTGTATCACTGTCGAAATTTGCAGCTTTTCAAAGACGGGGGGGGCAAGGCCTTTTCCAGGTCCCATCCCGGCCTGAAAATAGTTGCGATTCCTTGCTCCGGTAAGATTGAAGCCCATCAGCTATTGCAGACGCTTGCAGCAGGCGCCGAAGGGGTCCTAGTGCTCGGTTGCAGGGAGAGTGCTTGCCAGTTCCTGGAAGGGTCCATGCGATCTCACAAGAGGCTTGAATATGCAAGATTATGGCTCAGAGAACTCGGCATGGAGCCTGAAAGATTAGAGTTCATGCATCCAACCCCTATGGATACGGAAGCTCTGGAGAAAGCTATTTTGGAATTCAGGTTGACCTTGGAATCCTTCAAGAAAATTCCTTCCAATAGCTTGTTGAAACAAGCGGACGCCCTCTGATATATATTTTGGCTTCTGAATGCCGTGGCCCGGTACGGCTCGGACTATGATTTGAAAGACCGGCATTGTCAGCCGAGCAAGGAGGAAATCTTTGATAGTTGCAGAGCTTAAGCCGATAGCTGAAATACGGAAAATGATAGATCGCTATTCTTCGATCCTCGTCGTGGGATGCGATTCCTGTGTAGCAGAGTGTGCTTCAGGAGGTAACAGAGAAACGATGCTGCTTGCTGCCGCTCTGAAACTCTCATACAAGAATGACGACAAGTATCCGCTCATAACAGAAAGTTGCCTTGACCGGCAATGTGTTGATGATTTCATAGATCGCATTTCGCATCAAGTGCCGGACCACGAAGTGGTCTTGTCGCTGGGTTGCGGCGCCGGCGTGCAGGCCCTTGGGAGAGTTTATGCTGATAAACCGATCATTCCTGCCCTTGACACCCTTTTTATAGGAGAAACAGAGATGCGGGGGGTCTGGCAGGAAAATTGTCTCGGGTGTGGGCAATGCAAACTTGGACATTTTGGGGCCGTATGCCCGGTGACACGCTGTTCAAAAAAGCTGATGAATGGACCGTGCGGAGGTTCCAAAGGAGGGCGCTGCGAAGTTCATCCCGACATAGCTTGCGGATGGGACATGATTTTTCGTCGGTTGGAAGCCTTGGGGGAGTTGGACAGACTCAGTGAGTACGTGCCGCCGGTCAACTGGTCCACGTCTCACTCCGGAGGCCCACGCCGCATTGTCAGGGAGGATCAAAAGCCGTGAAGACTAAGAGTCATCTCGAAAAAGTGCTCCAGTCAGGATATTTTGCAGTCACAGCAGAATGTGGTCCTCCCAAAGGATCTGATGTGGCTCGATTGGAAGCCAAGGGGAAGTGCCTTCTTGGAAAGGTTGATGCGGTCAACGTGACAGACAATCAGACTGCCATAGTAAGGATGTCTTCCATGGCAGCTTGTTCAATTCTCAAGCGTATGGGGCACGAGCCTGTTCTTCAGATGGTTACCAGAGATCGAAACAGGATCGCCTTACAAAGCGACCTGTTCGGAGCTTACGCCTTGGGCATTCGAAACGTTCTTTGTTTGACCGGCGACCATCACAGTTTCGGAAACCAGAAAGATGCCGTGGGGGTCTTCGATATTGACTCGATCCAACTAATTAGAACTGTTAGAGATATGCGTGAAAATGGCACGATTATAGGCGGCCAGGCAATTCAAGGTCCGCCGCAAATGTTTATTGGAGCTGCGGCGAATCCATTCGCAGACCCGATCGGATGGCGCGCTGTACGACTAGGCAAGAAGGTTGAAGCAGGCGCGGATTTCATTCAGACCCAGTGCGTATTCAATTTGGACCGCTTTCAGAAGTTCATGAGTCAGGCTCTTGGCATGGGCTTGACCGAAAAAGTTTACATTCTGGCTGGAATAACTCCTTTGAAGGGCGTCGGCATGGCACGTTACATGGCCGAAAAAGTGCCCGGGATGGATTTGCCGGAGGCCCTTATTGATCGAATGGGAGGAGTTCCCAAGAGCAAACAGGCGGATGAGGGAATTAGAATCGCTGTCGAGACTATTCAGGGAGTGCGTGAGATAAAGGGTGTGTCAGGCATCCATCTCATGGCCATTGAGTGGGAGGAAAAGGTCCCGGAGATTTTGGAGGCGGCCGGCTTGGACAATCGACCGGCAGTTTGCAGTCAACAGTTGAGAGTTTCTGCATTCGACACTGGTTTCACAGACTGAACACTCAAAACAGTAGGCAACTCACTAAGCAGATCTGTGGAGGCTACTCCTTTTATCTCTCTATTTGTTGCCATGAGCAGTTTTCATGAAGAGATTTATCACAAGAGGACGGTGATATGCCCAAGAAGTATCACATAGATGTGCAACAGACCCCCAACAGATTTCCAGTCATAGGGAGGTCTGGGGTTGTCGACTGGGGCGAAGGCTGCCTGAAGTGTGCAAAGTGCGTGAAGCTGCAATGCATCTATAATGTCTATCGTGAACGGTCTTTTTCAACCGACATTATGGGCGACACTGCGGACAAATTGTGCAAGAGCTGCTTCAGGTGTGTTCAGGGTTGCCCGAAGCGCCTGATTCACAAGACAATAAATCCGGAATGGGAAAACTTGGGAGACGACATATACACACCCGAGACAATTTCGATAACATGGGAGCAAGCCGAGACGGGGAAAATTCCCGTATCCGGAGCAGGTTACGGTGGACCATTTTCAGGACTGGGTTTCGACTCGATGTGGACCGACATGAGTGAAATAGTGCGCCCCACGAGAGACGGGATTCTTGGTCGCGAATATATCTCCACGGTTGTCGACATAGGGCGAAGGTCTGCTTTTCTCCAAATTGATCGGCAGGGCCGCGTCTTGTCTGAAACTTTTCCGTCCATTCGGATACCAATTCCCATAGTTTTCGACATGTTCCCCTTCGGGGATCTTTCACTCGAAGTTTGGCGAGCTGCGGCAAGAGCAGCGACCAAACTCCAGACACTCTTGATAATCCCCGAGGCTCAGGCCTCAGAAATGTCTGGTCATGAAGCTAATTTGGCGCCGTTCCTGGAAGATGACTCTTTTGATGCATCTTGGGTCAAGAATTTCCAGATGGTGCAAATACCCGATGACGGCTTTGCCTTAACCAAAATCACCTCTCTGAAATCAATTGATCCACGAATACTTGTCTCCGTTCGCATGAGCGCCATATCTCATCCGGACAGGATAACGCGCATACGAGAATTCCATAGAGCGGGAGTTGATTTAATCCACTATGTTGCTGATGAGCGAGGCTATGAGCCCGGAACGCCCAATGGCCTGCACGTGAAAGACATTGTTAAGGAGATTCATTCAGGGCTGTTGAATGAGGGTATAAGGGATGAAATAACATTCATGGTATCCGGCGGAATTGCAATGGCTGAGCACGTGATCAAGGCCATGTTGTGTGGGGCCAACCTCGTGGGAGTTGATGTGCCATTGTTGATAGCCCTCGAATGCCGAGTGTGTCGCAATTGTCGTGATGGTGGAGAATGCCCTGTGCGCATATCTCAAGTTGGTCAGGATTGGGGGAGCCGGCGAATTGTCAACTTGATAGGAGCATGGCACAACCAGTTGCTCGAAATGATGGGCGCGATGGGCATCAGGGAGGCGAGAAGATTAAGGGGTGAGCAAGGAAGAGTAATGTTCAGGGAAGATTTGGAGAATGATACCTTTGCCCAACTCTTTGCCGCCTATTATTCCTAATATTCTTAGTCTCATACTAGCGGCCCAAGATGCCTGTTCATGCCTTATCAACCAGCATTGATGCAGTTGAACAATGGCTGTCAAATAACTGTACACACCACAAAAAGAGGGAATTTCAGGATCAAGGAACATTCATAAATGCAGTTTAAGAATGTTTGGCGACAAGTTCCTCCGACCGAGACTGTAGAGACGCCGTCACGGTTTGGACGGGCCATAGGCAAGTTTAGTGTTGTAATTTCAGATGCATGTAACTACTGCCTCAAATGTGTAGCTGTCTGTCCTGAAAAAGTCTTTGAGGTTCAAGGCATGAGGCTTGTTGCTCCCTTGGATCATCGGTGCCTTGGGATGGAGTGTTCACGTAAGTCGAACCGATGTGTCAGTACTTGTCCCGTCGGTGCGATCCGGGTTGGCGTAAATCCCAGTACTCGAGCGCTGGGCGATAAGAGATGGACTGCGGACTTGCTCATGAGTACGTGGTACATGGCTGAGACAGGACGCTTACCGAAGAACGACCTGGAGTACCGGACCGGTGATTCGGGAGGTGGTTTTGACAAGTTGAGGTTTATGTTTCCCAAACGGGTTCCCTTACCTTCGATGGACCAGTCCACGATAGACACCTCTGTCAGCCTTAACAGGAGAAACGATGGACGCCCCAAGATAGATATACCTATTCCTGTGTACGGTGGCGGGATGTCATTCGGATCCATTAGCCAGGTCACTATGTTGAGTAGGATTCGGGCTTTTGCCGCGTGGGGGTCATTCACTTGTACCGGAGAGGGGGGGTATCCGGAACTCCTCTACCCTTTTGATGACAATATTATTACCCAGGTTGCAACCGGCCTGTTCGGTGTAAGGGAAGAGACCATTCAAAGGGTCAAGATAGTAGAATTAAAGTATGCGCAAGGTGCAAAGCCAGGATTAGGAGGCCATCTACTGGGACCGAAAGTGACTGAGGCTGTTGCCAGAATTCGAGAAACAGTGCCGGGATCGTCTCTGTTCAGTCCTTTTCCATTCCATTCGGTATACTCGGTTGAGGATCACAAGAAGCATATTGATTGGATAAAGGTCATTAACAAGAAGGCCCTGGTTTCGGTCAAGGTTTCCACTCCCACGGACGTGGACATGGTCGCCGTCGGTTCGTACTATGCCGGAACCCACATAGTTCATATTGACGGCTCTTATGGTGGTACCGGTGCAGCACCGGATGTGGCGAAGAAAAACATAGCCATGCCGATCGAATATGCCATTATAAAGGTTCACAATTTCTTGGTGAATGAAGGCGTTCGTGATGGGATAACGCTTATTGCATCCGGAGGAATTCGTACCGCATTCGATGTTGCCAAAGCTATAGCTCTTGGGGCTGACGGAGTCGTCACTGGTACTGCAGAACTGGTCGCCTTGGAATGTTTGCGATGTCACAACTGTGAAAGCGGTCGAGGTTGCGCCAGGGGAATAGCTACTACTGATTTGGAACTGGTAGGTCTTATGGACCTTGCATGGGGTACGCAGAGAGTTATCAACATGCTTTCCTGCTGGCAAGACCAGTTAAGGGAGATCCTTTATCGTCTTGGGTTCAGAAGCATAAAAGAACTGGTCGGGAAAACCGATGTGCTGGCACACCTTGATTACAGCGACGATGTCCCGGATGACGACATCAGGCCATTGATGAAGGGCAGAGGCCAATCCTTTCCTGAAAGGGAACAGGAGAGAGGTAGGAGATGAAACTCGGTCAATACGCTGAAAAGATTATTGCATCACGAATCCGAGAATTCGGGCGAGAGGACTTCTCAAGGAGATTGAAGCCGGAGCATGAAGGAGGCTGCGGGGTAACCGGATTCGCAAGTACAATCCCCGTAGCGGGCAGGCACATTTTTGAACCATCCCTGCGAATGCATAACCGTGGGAATGGAAAGGGCGGTGGTATTGCAGCAGTAGGTTTTAATCCTGATGACTTGGGCGTTACCCAGGAGGTTCTCGATTCTCACTACATGCTCAATGTGGCGATTTTGGATCGGGGCTGTCTTTCAGCGCTCAAAGACAAATGCGTCACATCTCTGTTCGACGTTGCCAAAGAAGAACTGCTTGATCACTTGCCGGATTTCAGGGAACTAGAGGGCCTTGAAGTTAGGCCTCCCGAGATCTGGCGGGCTTTCGTGAGAGTAAAACCCGCAGTGTTAAGAGAGTTCATACGGGAGAACGGGTTCGATGGGATGCCCGATAGATATGCGGAAGACGAGTTCGTTAGCCGCAATTCGGTGCGTCTCAATAAAATGTTTTATAGTTCCCTGGGAGAAAAGCAGGCCTTTGTGCTTTCGCATGGCCGAAACGTGATGATTCTAAAAATAGTCGGTTACGCGGAGAACGTGGTCAAGTACTACAAACTTGAAGATTTCAAAGCACATGTCTGGATTGCCCATCAGCGATATCCCACTCGTGGTCGGGTTTGGCATCCCGGAGGCGCCCATCCGTTCACTGGTTTGAACGAAGCGCTCGTCCACAACGGCGACTTCGCAAATTATCACTCAACCTGCGATTATCTTAAGCAGCGAGGCCTTGCACCACAATTCATGACCGACACTGAGGTCGGCGTCATGCTTTTCGATCTCTGGAACAGGGTCTACGGATATCCTTTGGAGGTTATTATCGAAGCGCTTGCGCCCACGGGAGAATTGGATTTCGACTTACTGCCGCCGGAAAAACAGGATCTCTATGACAGGATTCAATCGACCCATATCCAGGCATCACCGGATGGCCCTTGGTTCTTCATAATTGCCAGAAACATTCCGGAGACCAAGACGTACCAACTCATTGGGATCACGGACACCGCTATGTTGCGGCCCCAGGTATTCTCCATTTACGACGGCGAAGCACAGATCGGTTTGATTTGTTCTGAAAAACAGGCCATAGACGCGACCCTCAGATCCCTTGCTTCGGAAGATCCCCGTTTCAGCCCGGTGGCTGACAAATACTGGAACGCTCGTGGCGGCTCTTCTTCAGATGGAGGAGCCTTTATGTTCAACGTAATGCCGAACGGCAACGGATCGCGCACCCTGTCTTGCCTCGACAAATTCGGCCGTCCGGTGACAATAGAGAAGCGTCAACCTCTTAATGTTACAGCCCGAATCAGCAAACCAGGAAATTACGATAACGAAGTCGGAAGACTTCTGCAAGACGCCATTGCAGGCAAAGATCCTAAGACGCTCTTGCGATTTTTTCGAGATCATACCCCTTCATGGGATTACAACACCCTGAGATGGGTAATCCAGGATCTAGGTCGAAGGGCACGCGCCGCAAAAGACCTGTTTACACCAATTATCAATGGGCTTACCATGGTTCTTGACAGGCGTTTCCCTCTTGGAAACAAGAAGAGGTCCGCCCTCGTTCATATTGTATCATACGAACTCTGTTCTATCTTCAGATCCATCCCCAGCATTACCAACGTTCTCGATCTCGGACAGTACAGCCTAATATCATGCGAGACGCGAGAGTACCTACGCCCTCCCATAGCCCTTGAGAACATTCTGGTGATAGACGCTGGGGACTTTGATCCGGAAGGCGATGATTGTGATGCCGTGCTTCTGGCCGATGCGTATCGTCTCGGATGGAAAAAATTTATAGTATTCAATCTCAGGGGACAGCGTTTTGAAGGCTGCGGTCTGGGGCCCATGACCGGTGGTGTGAGGATCGACCTATACGGCTCATCCGGCGATTACACGGCCAGCGGAATCGACGGAATGGAGATTCACATTCACGGCAATGCCCAGGATCAGATAGGCCAAATAGTCAAGCAGGGTCGTTTGGTGATTCATGGCGATGCAGGCCAATGCTTGATGTATGGAGCAAAGGGCGGCCACGTTTTTGTCCTGGGAAATGCAGCCGGCAGGCCGCTGATCAATGCCGCAGGGAACCCCAGAGTGGTGATCAACGGAACGGCTTTGGACTTCCTCGCCGAGAGCTTTATGGCGGGAGACCCACTCAACGGAGGCGGCTTCTGCATCGTTAATGGACTTACAATGGATGAAGATGGAGTGATCCGATTCCTGAAGCGCCCTTATCCAGGCTCCAACCTTTTCGCTCTGGCTTCTGGCGGAGCAGTCTACATTCGGGACCCTCATCGTACCTTGGTCTATGAACAGTTGAATGGTGGAGTCTTCGAAGAACTATCCGAGGAAGACTGGAATTTGATCCTGCCTTTCCTTATGGAGAATGAGAAACATTTTAACATCAAGGTGGATGACCTTCTCACCGTGGACGGCATCCCGATGAATCCAAGAGAAGTGTACAGAAAAGTTCAGGCCGTGGCGCTGTCCGTCCTGAATCAGATTCCGGAGACGGATGATTCAGCTTGGTCGGCAAGTGGAGTTGGAGCCAAGGTATGATAGTTGCCCCAAAACCTCTATGACCGAATTGATTTACCTCTGTCCGCAACAAGACTTCCGTCCGCTTTCTCCTTTGTGTATAGCTTGGAATTGGTCCGAACCTGTTTACGCCTAATAACGGCTATGCTAGATTGCCAGCCATGGCTGCACGTCCACCAAGAGAATCCGTCCAAGGTCGAATCGTCCGAGTTGCAGCGGAACCGAAGATAGCTCCCCGCGGCGGTTACCTGTTCCGAGGGCTTGAACTGGAGAGGAATTGCAACAAGGATCGGATATTCCTAATATTCCCAGTTTCTCTGGGTAGAGATCTTTACGATTTTCCCTTGCTTTGCAGAGCCGGACTTGTCGTGGCTGGACACCAACTCGAGTTAAACAACAGACTCCAAGACGGCAGTCTGATCTTCTCCGTCACGCCGGACAGCGATGTCATTCTCGAGCCGCATCGCCCGATTAATGTGACAGACGCGATAGAAGCAGTCCATTGCATCAGATCGGCAGACGTGAGGTTTCGGTTGGGCGCCGCGGATCCATACTGGATGGCGAAAGGGAAGCTCATTCACTCCCTTTTCGATTATCTCGTCGGCCACCCTCTGGAAACCGTTTCCCAATCCTTCGAGGCTGCTTTTAGAGCTGCTCTTCCGTCTTTCAGGGAGGTTATCCCCGGTTCTGTCATATCCGCCGATGAGAACGCATTGAAAGATGAGGCCAGGAAGCATTTTGATAATTTGGCGTCGTGGTTAGCGCAGAAGGGAAGCATGTTCTCGCTGGCGCAGGTTGAGGTAGACCGTATCTCAACCCGTTGGGGACTCAAGGGGCGAACTGACGGGGTTTTTTATGGCAACGACCGGACCACGGTGGTTGAAATTAAATCGGGCCATTTTCCCGCAGATGAGCATGTTCTCCAGCTTTACGCCTACCTGATGATGTTCGAAACGCCGACTACCAATCAGTCAACTGAGGGCTGCCTGGTTTATTCAGCCACATCTAAGTCCAGGGAGTTAGTTTCGCAAAACAATCGAATGAAAAGAGACATTCTTGAAGGAAGGAATCGTGTTGTTTCTTTGAAACATGCTTACACTCTCCGTCCGGAAACTTCGCAGTCGTGGTACGGCGAATTCGACTGTAACCGTAGCGGGAAATGTTTTTCTCGATCCAATTGTTACAAAATTTTCGGAGACTCCTTTGGTAAAGGATCTCTCTTTACCGGAAGGAAGAAAGAATATTACGATCACTGGTTCAGACTCCTTTCCGTTGAAGAATGGACTTTGGATACCGATTTTGCCCAAGTCTTGGACAAAGGCTCTCTCGCCCAAAGGATCGAAAAAGGTATAACGTTCGCGATTTCATCCATTTGCATTAATGAAACAGTTCGGACCGACAAGTATTCAAGATCGGACCATAGTGCAGGTCAATGGAGGATGCCGTTTGATGTGGAACTCGAGTCCGGCCGGCAGCGCAATCAAAGGTCAGGTCGTCGAAACGTCTTGACCGAAGTAGTGTTGCATCACCCGACAGTGGAGCTGCAAACCGGTGAACAGGTCATGATCCATACGGGGGATCCGTGCTCCCATGAAGCGTTTCGCGGTGAGATAGTAGATTCGAGCGACACGGTTATGTGGGTAACATTGAGAACGCCTGTTGCCTACCCCACCAATGTCGGCCTCACTGACTTAACGGTCTTGACTCAGAATAGATGTTGGTATGTGGATCGAGTGCCTTTCTCGAACGGACCCAGGGCAGCGCGGCAGGCTCTCCTCAATTTCTTTCTGAAGGCGTCGCCGCAGGTAGTTCAAGTAGTGCTAGACAGTCAGTCGGAAGATCATGACGTGACAGGGACATCTTTGGATTCGGGTGGTGCAGGTCCTACAGATACCGGCACGGAACGTGCCGACATTTCCGATAATACTGATTCCTCCAATTCACGTGTTTCTTCAGATTCTTACGGGGACCTTTCCTTTTCAGAGGGGCTTCGATATGAACTGAACGAGGACCAAGAGGTGGCGGTCAAGGCAGCTCTCGATTGTGACACGTATCATCTTGTGCATGGACCTCCCGGTACGGGGAAGACCCGTGTCTTGGCCCGTCTTATACGGTGCTGTTTAGACCGCGGAGAGCGGGTCCTCTTGGCGTGTCCCACTAACGTGGCGCTTGACCGGCTTCTGCTCTCGGTAGTAGATCTCGGCGTGAATGATTTCCTCAGGATCGGTCGGCGTTCAGTTGCTTCTCCAGAGTTTCTTGAGGCGCTTGGCCGCCTGGGCAACCCCCCTGCCCTACTCGACGACCTGGCATCTCTGGACATGGGCTTTGATGAATTCAGGAAAGCAGTTTCCGGCAAGAGATTGATCGCCGCTACAGTATACCAGTGTGCCGTGCATCCGATTCTTACGAACCAGAAATTCCACCGAGTAATAGTTGATGAGGCGAGTCAGATTGATGAACCGTCCGCTCTAGGGGCTCTGGCTCATGGGGACAAGTTCGTTCTTGGCGGAGATCATATGCAGCTTCCACCTGTGGCCCGTACGCGGACATCAGCATCAGATGTCCGTGAATACAAAGGGCTGGAGTATTCTCTCTTCGAACGCCTTTTTCATTCATGCCCTGATGACAGATTGTCAAGACTGAAAATTCAGTACAGGATGAACAAGGAGATTCAGGCTATACCGGCCCTCCTGTGCTACGATGGGAATCTCTATCCCTCGCCGGATACCGCAACTCGACGTTTGAGAATTATTCCGTCCGTTTCTGA
>CAINUH010000307.1 GCA_903853735.1 uncultured Desulfomonile sp.
GACACAGGATCTCCCAAGGGGCAATCGTCCAAAACCGAAGCGGACGTCTATTGAAAAACCTAAGTTCAATAATAGCAGGTGTCAAACAGTGGGCAGGCGGAAGATGAACGCAGGCGCTCACGGGTCCAGGCTGTTTCTACAGTGAAGATCTACCATTTCCAGCCAATTCTCAACATCGAGCCCACATGCGTAGTGATCTCCACCCAAACCGGGAGAATGGCATTCTTCGAATATTGTCAACGAATTGACTAAACAGACCGGCCATCCAGGCATATGATGTCGAGACCCGCTGTACACGTTGACCCTATAGACCATGAATGTCTTTTCATCACATGAAATTTTGTACCAGGCTCCATCGTGTTGGAGGGATAAATCCATACCCAGTATTCCCAGTTCTCTAAATATATTGCGAATCCGTAAGAAAAGGGCTTCAGGAGATTGTTGGCAACCGTCTTGTCTTGCCTGAGTCAACAATTCCTCTGAGTCAGGAGGCATGGACTATCTCTCGTTTCTGTGGTTCGGCAGTACGGGGCAGTCTCGCTTTGAACCGCCACCGTAAGCCAACCGAAGAAGGAGGCCCCTGAGGCTTTGTCGGGTCCCATGGTCAAACGCGGCGTTTCCCGCTGTCACATTTCTCCAAAGGCGGTGTTGTATCTAGCCCAAAATGCTTCCAGGGTAAACTTGTGGCACTGGGTTCCCTGGCATTCCACGCTGAAGCTCGCCGCCACCGACCCCATGCGAGCCGCATCCAGAAGATTCTTGCCTGTGACTAACCCCTTGATGAGGCCGGCTCTAAACGCGTCTCCCGCCCCTGTGGGATCGAGTACCCCGGTCGCTCGGGCGGCAGGGATCCGAACCTCGCCTTGGCCATCAAAAACCAGGGATCCACGTTCTCCCAGCGTTGTAATGACTGCATCAGTCATTTCAAGCATATCAGTTTTTTTCTTGCCGGTGGACCGCATGACCATTTCGAGTTCATAGTCATTGGAAATGAACAATTGTGAACCGGCAAGCATTTCCACCAGGCTTTGCGTGGACAAAGCAGGGATGGATTGGCCGGGATCGAAGATGTATGGTATCCGTCTTTCTTTGTAGCTTCGAGAATATGCGAGCATATCGTCAAGATTCCCGGGCGCTACAATGGCCAACGTGTCACCTGGATCACATCCGTCAACCCGGTAGTCACAGGGATATTTCATGGCGCCGGGGTTAAACCCTGTAATCTGATTATCCGCCTTGTCGGTGGTGATATAAGCGCCGGCAGTCAACTCCTCCTGAACACGACGAATCCCCGTCATGGAAAGTCCAAGACCCTGCAGCCAACATTCGTAACTGTCGAAGTCTTTCCCCGCACTGGCCAGAATCAGCGGTCGCTCTCCCAATAGAGTGAGGTTGTAGGCAATATTGCCTGCAGTGCCCCCAAATTGTTCTTTCAGACCGTTTACCATAAAGCAAACGTTGAGAATGTGAATCTTATCCGGCAGAATATGGTCCGAGAATTTTTCCGGAAAATCCATGATCCTGTCATAGGCCAAAGATCCGGAAACAAAAATTTGCATAACAAGACTCCTTGTCGTCCTTGCAAGCAGTAGCAATTGCGGTGAGGATAGGAGAAGGAGATCCATGTGTCAAGGACCATGTTTACTTCAACGAGTCTGTTGGAGCCGGGAGGCTGATAGTAAGGAACCGGCTCGAATTGTCCTACGAATCTACTCGGAGACTCTACTCGGAGAATCGTTGACAACCGGCCCGGCAGTCATTAATGTAAGTGCGATCAGCATTGCCATGCCGGCCTCAATATCTTGGTAGAGAGGTAACCTGATGCGAATCATTAACATGGACCATGTCGCAGCTTCTCCGATACTTCCAGAGGTCTTGGAAGAAATGATGCCTTTTCTCACGGAGAATTATGGTAATCCGTCCAGTATGCACAGTTTGGGAGAGGCCGTGACCGATGCCATAGATGAGGCAAGGCAAAAAACCGCCGCTCTAATTAACGCAAAAGAGACTCAGATCGTCTTTACTTCCGGAGGCACTGAAGCAAACAACTGGGCACTCAAGGGCGTTTTGCTGGCAAACCGGTCACGAGGTAATCATCTCATAATCTCCTCAGTTGAACATTTTTCGATAATGCATGCTGCAAAAGCCCTGGAGACTATCGGAGTCGAAGTGACTCGACTGCCTGTGGACAATTACGGAATAGTGGATCCCGCGGAGGTGGAAAAAGCTATAACTCCCAAGACGGTGCTCATTTCAGTCATGCACGGCAACAACGAAATCGGGACTATTGAGCCTATTTCAGAGATAGGCCGTATAGCTCGCGAAAGAAACATACCGTTCCATACGGACGCAGTAGCAACGGCAGGCGTCATCCCTGTGGATGTTGAGGCATTGAACGTTGATCTGCTCTCCATGGCCGCGAATCCTTTTTATGGTCCATTGGGAATTGGGGCACTCTACGTGAGAAAGGGAGTGAGGATATCTCCTCTCATAGACGGAGGAATTCAGGAAGGCGGTATGCGCGCCGGGACGGAAAACGTCCTTGGCATAGTTGGTATGGGAAAAGCTGCCGAGATTGCCGTGCGAAATATGGATGCCAGAATTGCTCACCTCATCCCATTGAGGGACCGACTGATAAAAGAAATTCCTCAGGTGGTGGAAGAGGTGGAGCTTGTGGGTCATCCCACACTCAGGCTTCCTGGTAATGTGAGTGTGACGGTGAAGTACGTGGAAGGTGAATCAATGCTCCTCTTCCTGGACATGGAAGGAGTAAAGATAGCCAGCGGCTCTGCATGCATCTCACGGTCTCTGAAGGTCTCTCACGTGATGTTGTCCATGGGGATAGACGCGGGCACCGCTCAGGGGTCACTCCTGTTTACCCTTGGTAGAGACAATACGGACGAAGACGTGGATGACGTGGTGACAATTCTGCCGCCAATAGTTCAGAGGCTGAGAGATATGTCCCCGCTCTATAAAAAAACTGCTAGACTCAAATCCGGATAGCCTTCATGCCGCATTGAGTCGTGACGAGAAGGACAGTTTTGGTTTTGAAGAACCCGCAAATGGGTCGGAGCATGATTCAGCAAGAAAACAATACAAAACTACCCAGGGGGTGTGTATATGTACAATGAAACAGTAATGGAACACTTCAAGAACCCCCGCAATGTCGGAGAGATTGCGGACGCTGATGGTGTAGGGGAGGTAGGCAATCCGGCTTGCGGCGACATAATGGCTTTCTATATCAAGGTGAACGATGACCGTCTTGAAGATGTGAAGTTTAAGACCTTTGGATGCGGAGCGGCCATAGCCGTGTCGAGCATGGTCAGCGAAATGGCTATGGGAAAGACCCTTGACGAGGCCATGAAGATTACCAACAAATCGGTGATCGACGCTCTGGAAGGGCTCCCCAAGAAAAAACACCACTGCTCTAACTTGGGGGCCGATGCTCTACACAGGGCCATCGAGGACTACCGAGAAAA
>CAINUH010000308.1 GCA_903853735.1 uncultured Desulfomonile sp.
CTACTGATTTTTCCGGGTAAGTTAAAAAAACGGGCGTGCGGCATGGCGGGCGGCGCTTGGCAATCACTGCACTGCCATCTTTTTCGTGTCAACAAGCGCGCCCTGCTCGAACTTGACAAGATAAATCCCTTTAGAAAGTGCCGATGTTTCATATTTTACTTCGTGTCTCCCAGCTTCAATGTTTCCATTCACAAGCTCGGCAATCTTCCTTCCGCTCATGTCAAATATAGAAAGATTTACTCGACCGCTTTGCACAAGATTGAATGGAATGGTCGTCGTGCCGCCGCCAAAAACTGGGTTGGGTTGGTTTTGCGAAAGCGCGAATTTTGTTCCCAAGCCCGGCAAGCTTCCACTAGAAGTGACCAAATCACTCGCGTCGATGGTGTTGCTTATCGGCAAGTTATTGACAAAATCGCGCCTGCCTGCCATTGATAGGTTTCTTTTTTCATTGGCGACGGGTCCTGCTCCGCCATTATCAAAGGTGCCGTACTCCTGTGCTTCATTGCCAAAATGTCCTATGGGCGTACCTTCCAACAACTGCGTATCTGTGGATAACTGTCCTGTGTACCAAATGGGCGCAGCCTCTATTATCTGGCCATTCTGGTCAACATATGCCACATAATGCAATGCCATCTTGTGGTTGTCCGTTTTATCTGCATCGTATGCGAAACCGCTCATCCAGCAGTTTATGGGTGGAAGGCCAATGGATGCAATCTCCGCCTGGATTATAGATTGAATCTCATTGCCGGCAGTTGGCGAACTACTCGGGTCAGGCAAATTCTCAAGGTACATCTTATAGACCTTCAAAAATGCCGCATCTGCTGTCGGCGGCCCAATTTGCATGGCTAGGTTAAGGACAACCTGGTTGTTCGGAAGGTCATCAACAAGCCGGAAAAGGGCATCCCTGCTCGAGGTTATCACTCCGTTCTCCCTAGTGATCAGCGTGCCCCGGAGTATATTGGGTGAAACAAATTCCGGCTCATTCGCCCCAAAGCCATGCGAATTAAACTCAAAGGTATATCCTGGCCCGCCCGGGATGGGTGCATTGATGGATACATGACTGCCCGCAGCAACCAATGCAGCTATGCTTGAAATTGAAGTGTTTTGCAAATCAGCAAGGAATGTCACTCCAGTAGTTGCTCCTACTTGATATGGGCCGATAAGTGGAAGCAAGACTGTGCTGATTGGGTTTGGCGCAAGCACAAGATTTTCCTTCGCGTTCACCTGTGAAAATCCAGTTTCATAATAGCCAATCGTTCCGTTTCCATAGGGGTCAGTCGCTACTTCTGCCGAAGCCATTTGATTATTTGAAGTAACTTTCGCGAAAGTCAGCCCATAATCAAGGGCGCTCTTCCCAGTAGAGCTACTTCTAGATTTCTCCGTCATGCAGAAGCCAAAATTTGCGCTCTTGCTGAAAAAAATACCAATGCTGCCGGAGAGCTTCAAATACTCCCCAGCATTCAATGCCGTGCCAAAATTCATTTCCTTTTCACGAAGCAAAGCAAGCTCCTGCGGTCCAATTTCGTGCGATATCCCATTCTCGCCAATCCTTTCAATTTTAAAAACCCTGCAAAGTTGCTCTGCGGTAAGCGCGCCATTTGCGCTGCTGGCTGTTTTGCCTGAAAACGCAAGATTAGGGAAAGCCTTCTCAACCGAGAAATTTGGCGACACTACAATTTGCTGCACCTTTGGCCTGCTTGCCTTATCAGCCGCCATCGTCTGGAAAACGAACACGCCACCACCGCATGTTTATTCCCGCAAAAATTCATAATACGTTCCCATCCATTCACCTAGCTCATCTTTTTATTTTCTCCCCCCGTTCTTTCCCTTACTTCTGTTTGGGGGGATTCACATGGCAATAAAGGTTGCAATCAACGGCTTCGGCAGGATTGGCAAGCTCGTGGCGCGCGCGGCGTTCGAGCGCGGGTTTGTCGGCAAGAAGTTCGACCTCGTGGCGATAAACGACACGCACGACCCCAAGCTCTCAGCGCACCTGTTCAAGTACGACACCACCCAGGGGCACTACTTGGGAAGCGCGAAGGGCGAACCGGGCAAGATGACTATTGACGGTCATGAAATAGTAATTACTGCGGACCGCGACCCTGCAAACCTCCCATGGGGCAAGCTCGGCGTGGATTTGGTGCTTGAGTGCACGGGCGCATTCACGGACAGGGTGGGGTCATCGAAGCATCTGCAGGCAGGCGCGAAAAAAGTGCTCATCTCCGCGCCCTGCAAGTCAGGCGAGGCGGA
>CAINUH010000309.1 GCA_903853735.1 uncultured Desulfomonile sp.
ATAGTGACGGACAGATTAAGAAGATTGAAACTGGTAATTGACATAAATTATGGAAGAGACACAAACATTTGGTCTGATATGGCGGCTTCGAACAAGGCGCGTTTCCTCGATGGACTGTACATGCTGGCGGCTCAGGGCAGAAGAAGCTACGAATTGTGGACAGGTCAAACAGTTCCTATAGATGACTATCTCAGACCACTGGGTTTGTAAATGAATGGCAACATTTACATCACAGGTTTTATGGGAGTCGGCAAGTCCACAGTTGGAAAGGCCCTGTCAAAATTATTGAAACGACCCTTGATAGATATGGATAAAGCAATTTCTAGGAGAAGTGGATTATCTATCAGGTCTTATTTTAAGCAATTAGGGGAAGAGAGATTTAGAAGGGCTGAAACCGAACTGTTAAAAGATATTGCTTCGAGCCAGAGACTCGTTGTCGCGACAGGAGGTGGGCTTCCGGTAAATCCTGAGAATAGGGCTATCATGCGCTCCTCGGGAAAGGTTATCCATCTGGACATGCCGCTAGACAATTATTTTAGGCGGCTGGGAAATGGATCGAATCTGTCCAGACCAAAGTGGACGGCCAGGGATTCAGTCGAGGCCTTGTACGATCAACGGGCTCCAATGTACGAGGACTGTGATTACACAATCGATGTTTCCAGCAAGCTTCCGGTCGATTGCGTCTGGGAAATCTGTGAACGGCTTCATGCTAATGAATCCATAGATGTTAAGTTGGGTTCCTCCATCCACAGCCTCAGCATTTCATGGAGAGTTCCTGAGGAGCTTCCAGCCCTCATTGGAGAACGAAAATTTTTTGCAGTCACTGACCGCAAGGTGGCAAAACTGCATCTCAGCCGATACCTTCCATTCATGGGTGGATCTACGGTTGTTACTTTGCCCGTGGGCGAACGCAGCAAGAGTCTTAACAACGCTAGACGACTTTATGAATCCATGCTCAAGTGTCACATAGGTCGGGACGGCATTCTCATAGCTATAGGAGGAGGTGTGGTTACGGATCTCTGCGCGTTTGTAGCGTCGACGTACAAAAGGGGCATCCCCTTTGTCCTTGTTTCAACCTCCCTGGTAGGTTGTGTGGATGCGGCGATAGGCGGGAAAGCGGCTGTGGACCTAAACCAGGTCAAGAACCCGGTAGGATGCTTCAGTTCGCCATCGTCAGTGTTGCTTGATCTACGGGCATTATCCACTCTTCCTTTATCATGCAGATCGGAGGGCCTTGTGGAGGCTTACAAGACAGGGCTGGCTGTCAACCCGCACTTGGCTAAGATTATTGAAAAGAACCTGGATAACCTCCTGCTCGGAGATGCGCTTCTGTTGGCCATGGTCGTCAAACTGTCCGCTTCGGCAAAAGTGGGAATCGTTAGCCAGGATTTTACGGAGGAAGGCCTTCGGCGGATTCTCAACTTTGGTCATACTTACGGACACGCGGTTGAAAGCTTCAATGACTATAAGATAAGACACGGAATGGCTGTGGCTGTTGGCATGATAGTCGCCGTTTCGCTCTCTGAGAACCGTGGATTCCTGGACGACGAAATGTCCTCAAGGACACAAATGACTCTGAAGAGATTCATCCGTGGAAAAGTCAACCTGCCTAACGCTCAAGATGCGTGGGAGATAATGAAGAATGACAAGAAAAACCGAAGTGGTAGGATAGGTTTTGTATTACTTGAGGGGTTGGGTTCTCCTGTGTTCGTGGAAGACGTTCAGCCTGACGAACTTACTCAGGCAATCCATGTAGTAAGAGGTTTGCTCAATGGGTAGCGTTTACGGCAGATGCTTCAAGGTTTCGACTTTTGGGGAATCTCATGGTCCAGCGGTCGGTGTAATTGTGGATGGTGTTCCGCCGGGCTTGGAGTTGGATAACCAAGTTATTCAATATGAATTGGACAAACGTAGACCAGGGACCGGCAAATTCGTTTCACAGCGGCGGGAGTCCGACGCCGTTGAGATACTGTCCGGCGTTGATGGGAATGGAAAGACCCTGGGGTCGCCAATATGCATGGTTGTCAGGAACACGGATTCCAGGTCCAAAGATTATGAGTCCATTGCGGATATGTTCCGACCAGGGCATGCGGACTACACCTATTTTAGAAAATACGGGGTGGCGCCCCAACCCGGCGGTGGCCGCTCGTCCGGACGGGAGACGGTTGCCAGGGTGGCCGCGGGGGCGTTGGCAAAGATGATTCTGGCCAAGATTGGAGTCAGTCTGACCGCTTACACCGTTAGAATTGGAAGTGTCAGGGCTCAAAAGGTGGAAATCGGTTTTGCCATGGAGGACCCGCTACGGTGTCCGGACCCGGACAAAGCGGAACAGATGCAGGCTGAAATTACAATGGCAATCTCGGATGGTGATTCCATCGGAGGCATAGTTGAAGTGATTGCGGATGGCGTCCCGCCGGGTCTCGGAGATCCTGCCTTCGATAAACTTGACGCACTGCTGGCGGCGGCCATGTTGTCGATAGGTGGAGTCA
>CAINUH010000310.1 GCA_903853735.1 uncultured Desulfomonile sp.
ACGAAGAAAGGCTAAGAACCGAAGATATACTGCCAACAGAAGGAATTGACCACCAAGACTTCGACAACCTTACGCAAGTTCTCGATTACTACGTCCCACGATATTACGAAGACGACTTGGGCCAGTATCGCGCCAACCTGAAAACGGCATTAAGTGCCAAGTGGGGCGAGTTAGAGATAGAGGGGCCATGCTTGTACTTTCCGGACGGTAGTTTCCAGATCTCCTTTTCGAGTGATGGAGAAAGGTACGTCACCATCAAAAAGGAGATTTTTTTTGATAGGGAGTGGTATCAGTCTCCTGAGCGAATCCTATCAGCCCTTGATTTGATTGATCTTGATCCAGTCCATGTCGTAATTCACCTCAAGACGGAAATAAAGTTAGAGGATTTTGCAGACGACATTGAATCCCACGGATGGACAGTGGACTCGTTCACTAATAGTAAAATTGTCGCGAGGCACGGCGCTAGGACCGCAGTAATTACAAGTAACGCTATCGATTTTAAAGGTTTTGCGCCAGCTGATGTCCTGAAGCTCGATGCGCCGGGGAAAGAATCGGAAATGATATCAGCCGTATATACGTTAGTTGAACATCACAAGGCTCCCCTGGTGCCAAGAGGGCGGGGGAGGATATGATTTTGTGTATAGGGTTATGGACCACGAAAAAGAAGTCGCGGGAGCGTGATGACGCTGGGAAAGCTGTCCGAACAAACGGAAAACAATGAACCCGGTCCCAATGTTACCGAGGAAGCGCATGTCGTACCAAGATGAATTGATCGCGCATCTGATTGCATACAAGCATATGCATCTCGGCGGACCACCGGCAGGGACTTATCTTTATCGTGGTCAAGAGTTGCTTTATGAGCACATTCTTCCGACCCGAGGCAGTCGGCTCAATTTCCTGAAGGAATCGCGCGACCTGATAGTATCCTTTCTAGGTTCGAACCCACAGATCAAACTTCACCAATACTTTCATCATCTTAACTCTTCCCAGGCATTCGCCCTTAATTTATTTGTACCATTTTTCGAAGGGGGGGCAGGCGCTTCACGTGCGCTTCTCGCTGCACTTGGCCAATGCTCAGATCTCGTAAAGTGGCAGCCTGAGGCAGTGCCTGACACGGTGGAAGGGACCAACTTGGATGCATTTTGGGAGACTACCGATGGCACACAAACGTTTTGCGAGGTTAAGTTGTCGGAGCGCGATTTTGGGAGAGCGCGTATTGACGAGCGGCATCTCAACAAGTTGAGAGACATTTATCTTCCACGTTTGGCTCCGCATTTGAGTCCAGAGCTACAGGCAGAGACTGAGTTTTTTGGAGCTTACCAGATTTTGAGAAACATCTGGCACATGATCGGTGCCCCTAATGGACGCCTTGTCTTTCTCATTCCGCGTGGGAACTCTAAGTTGTGGCCGATGCTCAACACCGCTCTCAAGCATGTCTCAGCGGAGGTGTGCGAGCGGATTTATGTTGTGGCAATCGAAGACTTGCTTGACAATCTTGCCGTGGACGCAGTCAGTCCTCCTCGTATGCGCATATACGCTCAAAGACTGCGAGAAAAGTACGTACCATCCATCGGACGGTAAACGCCGATGGTGCGTCGATTCAATTCGCGGGTGATATTGCATAAATTACCAATCTGGAGCCCATATAGGGGGATGAGATGAAAATATGGATTACTGCCATTACCCTGCTGTTGGTAGGGTCAGTCGCTTACGCGTATGATACCGGCTCTATGAGCTGCGAGGACATTGGACAGTTCTCTGCTTCAGTGGTAGAGGGGAAGAATAAGGGCGCGACATACAAGGAATCCCTAGCTAAGGTGGATAAGCTGGTTCCGAAAAAGTACTCCACGGAGCGCAAGAACTGCAAGAAGATAGTTAAGGTCCTGTACAAGACCGACGATTCCCTGGCAATGTCGACGGCGTTAAGCGATTGGGCGTTCCGTAGAAAAATATTTTACATTTTTCGAAAGTATGATATCTTTAGATCAACCTGTTTCCGAAAAAGTAAACATGGAAGAAATTCCAAGGACACAAAGCTGACGGACCCGTTATCCAAAAAAATAACAGGTAGCCGAGCTACCGAAGAAACAGGTTACATATTGAGAGGCTACCCATCGCAACTGACGATGGGTAGCCTTTTCTTTTAACAAGTAGCTTATGGCAAGCGCATAGGGAACCGCTTTGGTTGGTGCGTTCAGCTGACGTAATAAACGGAATTTTTTTTGTGTTTTTTGCGCATTTTTGTGGCCAACTGCTTTTTTTTGGTTCAAGGGAGTTAGGCCGTTCGTAGATTCACGCGCTGTGATTTAATTACTGGGCAGTCAGCGGAGGGAACGACGTGGGCATGTCGCTTGAGATACCCAATCGAGGTCAAACGCGAGGGGAAGAGATCGCGAACAGCTTCAGCCACGGGATAGGACTGGTCGCGTCGATTGTGGCAACTCCGTTTCTTATTACGCACGCGGTTAAACTCGGAGTCACCGGATTCGTCGTCGGAGCGAGTATCTTCGCCGCGTCCATGGTGTTACTGTATCTTACGTCCACCCTCTACCATGCTTTTCCGGTAGGCAAGGTCAAGCGCGTCTTCCAGGTCATCGAGCACTCCGCGATCTTCGTCCTCATTGCGGGTACCTACACGCCGTTCACGCTCGGTGTGCTGCGCGGCGCATGGGGGTGGACGATCCTTGCGTTGGTATGGGGTCTTGCCGTCGTCGGGGTGGTGCTGAAGGCGTTGAACAGGTTGTTCCATCCCGTCGTCTCCACAAGCCTTTATCTGCTCATGGGGTGGACCATTCTGATTGCAATCAATCCGTTAACCTCTCGCGTCCCAGTCTCGGGACTACTATGGCTGGGTGCGGGAGGCCTGGCTTACACGTCGGGTGTAGCTTTTTTCGTGACCGAATCGCGCCTAAAATATGGACATTTTATCTGGCATTTATTTGTAATGGCGGGTACTGCCTGCCATTATTTCGCAGTGCTCTGGTACGCGGTTTAATCTAGCCATGCAGGCGTGCTCCGGCACCATCTGGCGGGTGTCGCCTGAAGAGCGATCCATCTTATCAGTCGAGAAGGGTGTTTTCAAATTGCAGTCCTACCCCCTTGTCCGTCACCCTGACCACTTTTGCTTTAGCGCGGATGGAGATATCGGAGAAGGCGAATGCCACCACGTCATTTAATCCCACCGGACTGTCTGCCACAACGAAGGCACCATTCAAGCTAAGGTTTTCCGATTCGGCCTCGATGCTCCGATCCCCTATGCGGATGGTGGCTTTCGAATGCAAGGTCAGTCTGGAATGTTTTCTTTTCTCCGTGTGCATAGCCTCTCCTTTGTTCATAGCGCTCGGTTCTCTGGGATAGGGAGTCGTCCAGCCTGTGTCCGATCTTGGTGGTGGACGCTGGGCGCTCCGTACGGGATCACGGCCCAACTGAACCCATCCTTCGGATCTGTGGAAAGCGACGATCTCTTTTTCCCCAATCAGATAATCAAGCGTATGTCTGTGGATGTGTCCGACCTGACCATTGACAAATATCACAGGTATTTTCATGCCATCTTGCCCCGCAGTACGGTAATCAGCCCCCCCGACCCACCTCCTTGACATCAATGAGCATTGCACCTGTCAATGCTAGTCCAAACCGCCCGTCGAGGTCAATCTAATATCGATTAATCGCCCCCCCTCTCTCCAGCGCCGCCCGCTTCTCCTCGTCATAGCGGTACCGGTTTTCAAACGAGCCGTCCCTCTTGATGGGGGAGAACTCGGGAGGGTGAAAAGCTCGCGAAAGCCTTCCCTCCCCCCTCCCATAAAGGGGTAGATGGAATGCAAGATGATAAATTAAAAATAAATAATCAACCGCTCTGGTGGTTTGACGGAGCTTCAAATGCCTGTTCTATAAATCATTTTCTAGTGTGACGCAACGGTGGCTGGGAAATGGTAAT
>CAINUH010000311.1 GCA_903853735.1 uncultured Desulfomonile sp.
TATAAAACGAGAAATTACATTATATGTCTAATCACAATTGCTTCTATTTACAAGACGATGTATGATGGTTTCCGTTTTCTCGTTTTGGCGGACTACAATCCGGGTCGATGTACGAGGACACCTATGAAAAAATGGCTTCTGCTGGCAACGGTCATCCTCCTCCTTGCAGGATGCTCTGCAAGCAAGATGTGGAAATGGATGGATAAGATGGATTGGGAGCGCGAGGATCAGACTGTTCGCACAACTGAGGTTCTGGTGGGATAGGCAAGCCGCCTTACAGCTTGGGCCTCACATGAAGACCAAGACGTGATAGGAACTCAGATTCCCTGGGGAGATGGACATGTCATTGTACAAGGTTGACAGAGTTCGGCTGGAAGCCGAGTCCACTGAGGAGATACTCAGAATACTTGCGGAGGAACGGGAAGATTACACGCCGGAGGCAATAAGGATTTTCGAGGAAATCCTGGAAGCCAGGGGAGTTAAGCGCGGGGGCAAGACCGTCGGCCCCGCGGCATCGCTGCCAAAGAGGGCGCCGGCCCGATCCTCTCATGATACCGAAGAACTCTTGATAAGGAATCCGGGAGACGCCGTGCACGTCCTTAACAACCTTTTGAAGGGTGTCCTCAATGGTTCCCTGGATCCCCAAGTGGGCCAGACAGCTTCTAACATGGTCATGGCGATCTTGAGGGCCATGGAGCATGAGTTCATGACGGATTCCCAGGAGGAATCTTGATGAGTTCGCATGAGGGGCTCCCGCCTCATTCAGTGAATTTCGATAAAGGTGGAGGTCTGGTTCCGGCCATTGCTCAGGATGTGAGAACCAGAAAAGTCCTCATGATGGCTTACATGAACCGGCAAGCTCTGGAGACCACATTGAGGGAAGGCAGAGCCTGTTACTGGAGCCGATCCCGAAACGAACTCTGGCGAAAGGGCGACACTTCAGGAGACATTCAAATAGTGAAAGAAGTCTTGGTAGATTGCGATGAGGACACTATACTTCTGCTCGTGGAACAGAAGGGATTGGGTGCCTGTCACACGCGAAGATGGAGTTGCTTTTACCGTCGAATAACACATCGAGGAGAGATCCAGGACATTGATGATTAAAAATCCACTAAAGCTTGTTATCCCGAAGGGAAGCCTGGAACAGGCAACGATAGATCTGTTTCGCAGGGCCGGCTGGAACATCACGGTTTCCCCAAGGAACTATTTCCCGACCATTGACGATGACGAAATAATAATGGCTCGTCTGAGGGCTCAGGAAATATCCCGTTATGTGGAGTCAGGGAATTTTGATGCAGGACTTACCGGAAAGGATTGGATTCTGGAAAATGGTTCCGATGTAAAGGTTATTGATGACCTGGTGTACTCAAGAGTTTCACAGAATCCCGCAAGGTGGGTCCTTGCCGTGGATGCCGATTCGGGCTACAACACTCCTGAGGATTTAGCAGGCAAACGTATAGCTACCGAGTTAGTGAGGTTTACGCGGCAGTTCTTCGCCGATCGGGGCATTGAGGTGGAAGTCGAATTCTCATGGGGGAGCACAGAGGCCAAGGTCAACGAAGGAGTCGTCGACGCCATTGTGGATGTAACAGAGACAGGAAGCACGTTAAGAGCCAACGGCCTGCGCATTATTCACAACTTGCTTACGACCAATACCCAGTTTATCGCGAATCGGGCGTCTTATCTGGATACTTTCAAACGAGAGAAGATAGATCAGATACATCTGTTGTTGCAATCCGCTCTTGAAGCAAGAAAAATGGTTGGTCTGAAGATGAATGTTCCAGGAGAAAAATTGGACGCTGTCGTCGGCCTGCTTCCTTCTTTGAATGCACCAACGGTGGCGGGACTATACAAATCAGACTGGTTTTCGGTTGAATCAGTGGTTTCCGAGGAGGTGGTCCGTTCGCTTCTGCCCAAGCTTTTGAAAGCCGGAGCCACAGGAATAGTGGAATATTCTCTCAATAAAGTGTTGTAATGGGAAAAGTGAACTGAGTTGGCGATGTTGGGACTCAAACCTCTTGCGTCTGGCCCTACCTGTTTTCTTCCAGAGAACGCGTCACCATGTCCAAGGCCTGCAACGCTGCCAGTCCTCGTTCTCCGTCTACGGTCGGGGGAACCCCTTCCCTGACAGCCCTCACGAAATCGTCGATCTCGCGTCGCAAAGGCTCTTCGTAAAGGACCTCAATGTCTTCCCGCCGAATATCACCCATAAGGCATACTCCTGAAGCCATTTTCGGCATATCCCGAGCCTTATAAACCGTGAGGGAATGCGCAAGCGTGTCGGCCTCAATGTAACGGCTGGGCGTGCAAACGGTTATGGAACGAGTTTTCTTGGGAGAACACTTGGCTGTCCAGAAAACTGCTATTGTCCGGTTCTCAAATTCAATAGTTGTGTGAGCCACGTCAATGCGCTGAGAAAAGACCGGCCGCCCTACAGCCGAGACTTTAGTGATCGGAGAGTCGGCTATTTCCAGAGCCAGATCTATATCATGAATGAGCAGGTCATGCAGGACGTCCACGTCAAGGCAGCGGGACCCATCAAACGGACTTAGTCTATGGGCCTCGATTGATACTATGTCTTCAGGTTCCGAACGAAGAATCTCCATCATCTTTCCGATAGCAGGGTTATAGCGTTCTATGTGACCTACCATGAGGACGGCTCCGGCACGACGCGCCAGTTCAACCAAACTCCGTGCCGATGGCAGGTCGTGGGCCAGGGGTTTCTCCATCAAGGTGTGAATGCCCCTTTCAAGGCATTTTTCCCCGATTTCCCAGTGCAAGGACGTTGGAGCCGCAATCGTTACCGCATCAATACATTCCAGAAGCTCCTCCAGATCGCGAAAAGAATCACATCCGTGTCGGAGGCATATTTCTTTGGCCCTCGAACTATCAGAATCGTATAGCCCTGCAAAAATAATCCCCGAAGTTTGTGATAGGACTCGGACGTGATGCTGTCCCATGGTCCCCGCACCCACTACCCCCACTCGAAGATGTGACGGATTCTTTTTCATAGCAATCGAAGATACACTCGGAACGCACGATCGTCAAAGAATAAGGGATGAACCCCTGTATATTGCTGAGAAGTCACGATGTTGTAAAAATCTTTCGTGAGTGGCAATGATTCCAGGCTGTTTGCTCGGCGTAACGTGGGCTACGGCTTTCGTCCGCCATGATCGGCCAATAGTCGAGTGCGACGGATTCCCGTCTCAGGCATCACCTTTTTCGCGAGAGTTTTTGCCTTGCCCCTGAGCAGCGGCTCTGCTAGTATCATTCAAGCTTTTCGGCCTCAAGCCCGTTTTATAGAAGGATTTTTTAGCCTGTCACCGGGTGGAGAAATCCCGGATTGGGGCGGCTATTGGTTTTGTTCATCCAATCATCGCTCACCGAATCGATCGAGAGAAACCTCAGGCAGTCGTTGGGCGAAACTTCACACGCGCCTGAATGTCGCCGTACACGTTTATTCGGAAATTTTTCCAAAACCTGCGAGCTGCAATCAAAGCGAAACGTATGGCCGGTTGGCGCCTGCCGGCAGTAGGAGAAAAACATGAAATACCCGGACATTGAATTCGAACCTTTTTTCACTTGGGTCAGCAGACCAAAGATCATGTATTCGCCGGGCCTGAGGAGGGAGCTGGGATATGAAATGAGCCAACTGGGCGGAAGTAAGGCGGTGATCTACACGGACAAAGGACTTGTAAAAGCCGGTATCACCGAAATGATTGCCGAGGAAGTTCGAAAGTCGGATGTGGAATTAGTCGGCGTCTTCGAGAATATCGTTCAGGATGCGAGGATAGGCCCTATCAATGATGGAGCCGAATTTTACCGAACCAAAGGTGCGGACTGCATGGTGGCTGTGGGAGGCGGCAGCGTCATGGATACTGCAAAGGCAATAAACATCTTGATCGGTCATGAAACCGATGACTTCCAGCCATTGGCGGACCAGGCAGGTCTTTGGGAAGATGCTCGTCCCCTTCCACCGCATCTGGCGTTTCCCACCACTGCCGGCACAGGGTGCGAGGTGACCAACGCCATGGTGGTGCTCGATACGGCAGCGGGAGCCAAACTTTCTGTAACGCATCCATACTGTAACGCTGACATTGCCATGCTCGATCCGGAACTGACAGTGAAGCTGCCGCCCAAGATAACGGCGTTCACCGGAATGGATGCTCTGACCCACGCAATCGAAGGGGTGACTTCGACAGGGGCCCAGCCGGTGTCTGACGCTTTGGGGCTGCACGCGATAAGACTTATTTACAAGTATTTGCCCATAGCCGTGAAGGAACCGGACAACATAACTGCCAGGGGGAACATGCTTATTGCGTCTTCCCTCGCCGGTATGTGCTTCTGCAACACCATGACCGGAGCAACTCATGCCACAGCTCATGCTCTAGGAGCCCTTTATGGTATTCCGCACGGTCTTGCCAATGCGATTATGTTGCCGGTCGTCATGGACGTTAATGTGGAAGCCTGCCCAGAGAGGTTCATGGTCGTAGCAGACGCCATGGGCATTGACGTACGCGGCAAAACTTCGCTGGAAGCCGCAGTGGATGTGGTTAAGGCTGTACGGAACTTGAAAAAAGAAATAGGCCTAACGGAAGGTCTCAAGGATTTTAACGTGCCGGAACACCCCGACCAACTTTCACAACTCGTAGAACTCGCGGCTGGTGACGGACAAATCAGCTATAACCCAAGATATCTGGAAGAAGCGGACATCCTCGAGCTGTTTCTTAAGGCCATGTAATAACTAAAGGAGTTTGCAATGGAATACTGGAAGGACGAAAGTGAACCGATAAAGGCATTCGTGGAGCTTTTTCAAAGGGCTCTTCACGATGAAGAACTTGCACAGGGAATGAAAAAAGTTAACCAGCTCATCTGGTTTGACTACACAGAGGACGGACCCAATTGCTCGTTTCACGTTGATTCCAGGGGCGGGCAAACCAAAATTGGCGCAGGCAAACCAGAGGAGCAGCCTGATCTTGTCATGAGTCTATCTGCCGACGATGCCCACCGATCATGGTCAAACAAACTTAATCCTGTTATGGCAATCACCAGAAGAAAGATAAGAGTCAAGGGATCGGCCACAGGGTTGCTCAAGCTGGCTACAAAACTTAAAAAAATTGCAGTCGTTTATGAAGGAGTCCTCAAAGATCTGGGCTGGGAAGACAAGATCATGAAATAGTTCAGCGCAGGAGGCGCACTCAAATGTGGGGTAATACAGGCCGAATTATCAGGGTGGATCTCTCACGGGGCTCAATAGAAGTGCAATCGCTCCCGGAAGACTATTACCGAAAATACATCGGAGGAAGCGGGCTGGCGGCACGAGTGTTCTGGGAGTGGGGTAATTTTTCCATTGATCCTCTCGCTCCTGAGGCCATGCTCATATTCATGAATGGTCCTCTCGCAGGCCTGAGACTTTCAGGCGCCAGCAGGAGTTCCGTTGCAGGCCGTTCCCCTCTAACCGGCCATTGGGGAGATTCGTCTTGCGGAGGCTATTTCGCTCCTGAACTGAAATACGCCGGGTATGACGGCATTGTGATTACTGGCCGCGCTCCCAACCCATCCTTAATGCTGATCGAGGATGACCGCGTGGCGCTGGTCGACGCTGGGGATTATTGGGGCAAGGGCATAGAACAAGTGACCGGAGGTCTGAAAAAAGCGTACGGCAAGAACTACCGTACTCTTGTCATAGGGCCTGCCGGCGAGAGACTGGTAAAATATGCGATTATTCTCAATGAGGGTCACCATGCTTTCGGTCGTGCCGGGTTCGGTGCAGTGATGGGCTCCAAGAATCTTAAGGCAATCGTGGTGAATGCCAAGAACAAGAGGGAAGTCTCTTTGGCGGATCCCATAGCCTTCGCAGCACTCCGCAAGGAACTGAACCCAAAGATTAAACAAGCGCTGGCTTCTACAGTCATGCATGAAAACGGCACTGCTGCCAATCTGGAAGGAGGAGTTCATACAGGCGACGTTCCTATCAGGAATTTTACGTCAAATTTCTGGGAAGAAATGGCAGAGGCTCTAACCGGCAGCACGCTCACGGAGAAGTACTTAACGCACCATGGCGCGTGCGCATTTTGCGGTGTTGCATGCAAGAGGGTCGTTGAGGTCAAGGAAGGGCCCTTTGCCATCCCCAAAGGACCTGGGCCGGAGTATGAGACTATTGTTGCTTTTGGGTCTCTCATGGGCTCAATGGACTTGGCGGCCACCTGTAAGGCCGGCCGCGTGTGCAACAATCTTGGAGTTGATACGATATCGGCCGGAGGAACCATAGCCTGGGCTATGGAAGCGTTTGAGAAGGGGCACCTGACCAAGGAAGACACGGATGGAGTCGAACTCCATTGGGGAGACATGGAAACAGTCATTGACGTTGTACTACCAAAGATTGCTGATAGGGAGGGCAAACTTGGGCAATTACTGGCCGAAGGAAGTGCTTCTGCGGCGCACCAAATCGGCCAGGATTCGATCAGGTACGCCGTTCATGGCAAAGGCCTTGAAGTTCCCATGCACGACCCCAGAGGAGGGGGGCACGGTCTGGCTCTCACCTACGCCATAAGCCACAGAGGCGCTTGCCATGTCGCTTATCCTATGCTTTTCATGGAGATGGGCGCTTGTTATTACCCTGAAATAGGATTCGAGTTCGAGTTGGAACCCATGACCGATCAGTACAAGCCTGAGACGGCCGTCATTGCCGTTTCGTTGGGGAGTATCGAGAACAGTGCCTGTTATTGCCAATTCGCCGATAGGGAGATCTCGATTCCTGAATGGGTTCAATTGTTCAACGCGGTTGCGGGTTATCAGTGGGATGCCGATGAAATGATGAGGGCCGGGCGAAGAGTCTTTTATCTCCAAAGACTTATGAACTACAGGTACGGCCTCACTTCCAAAGATGACGTTCTTTCTTCCCGTTTACTGGAGCCTGCTGGAGACGGCGCGCCGGAAGGAATTGAGATCAACTTCTCTGCGATGAAAGAGAAGTTCTACGAGCTTATGAACCTGGATCCGGAGAAAGGGATACCATCTGGAGAAGCCCTTCAAAAATGCGGCATGGGCGAGGAAGCATCACAGGTTTGGTGAATCAGGTCAGTCGCAAACGATGAGATAAACAAGAGCATCATCCGGTGCAGATAAATGGTCGAGGTGTCCTGTGCGAATTAAGGTCAAACCAATTGGGCTGATCAGGAACTATCTTAACGAACAGGATGTGGACATAGTGCCGGGTTGTACACCCCGGGTGCTCGTAAAAGAACTCGGGATACCTCAAGAACTGAAAATGGCCGTGTTCATAAACGGGAAAAAAAAGAACCTCGATGATGAACTGCAGGAAAACGACGAAATAAAACTGGTCACTCTGGCAACGGGTGGGTGAGCTGTTTGTCGCCTGGTCGTGTGACAATCCCCTGACCGTTGGAGGTCACTCTTTGAAAGCATTGTTAATCCATCCTGACAGCCCCAGAAATGTCGGTGTACAGGACAGGAGTATAAGATTCCTTGGTAAGAAGGCTTATGTTCCTCCTCTGGGCCTCATAACCGTTGCAGCGCTGTTGCCTCAACATTGGAGTCTCAAGCTTGTGGACTTGACATTTCAGAAAGTCAGTCGGGAAGACTGGATAGAAACCGATCTCGTAATTGTGTCGGGGACTATAGGTCAGTACGGCGCCATATTAGACATTATTCGAGAAGGCAAACGCAGAGGGAAAATTGTTGCTGTCGGCGGTCCGGGAGTTTTTCACTTTCCTCAAGAAGCCCTGAAAGCCGGGGCGGATTTTGTTATCAGAGGAGAAGGTGAAGCCACGGTTCCTTTGCTGCTCGAGACTCTGGAGAGTGGTCGGAGAGGAATAATTATAGAAAGCACAGTGCCCGCAGAAATTACCCAAAGCCCGGTTCCTCGATACGATCTTCTTGATATGGACGCCTATGTTGAAATGACGATGCAGTTTTCCCGAGGCTGTCCTTTTAGATGTGAATTTTGCGATGTCACTCTTATATACGGCCGGTCTATTCGAACAAAGACGACCAGACAGATTCTCAATGAATTGGAAATGCTCTATCGTGCGGGTTGGAGGAGACAAGTATGGTTTGTCGATGACAA
>CAINUH010000312.1 GCA_903853735.1 uncultured Desulfomonile sp.
ATCATGGAGGAGGAGCAGGATGGAAAAAAGTATCCGGGCTCCTGTCGAAAATGAATGAAGAATGCAAGATCAAGGGCATAGGTTTTACCGTTGCCGTTTTGCCTGCCATGTTTGATTTGTCCAATTATTCTTTCAAAAGCATACACGAGGCAGTTCTTTCATACTGTTATTCCAATGAAATAGACTGCGTAGATGTTCTTCCCTACTTTCGTTCAAAAAATCCCGACGAAATGCACGTTTCCTTGCTCGATGGTCATCCCAATGCCTTGGCCCAGAAAATCTTCGCCGAGGCAATCGCAAACCACCTCCTGACAAAGATACCTGTTTCCAATGACATGGCGGAAGAAGGAAAGAAGGCTATTTTCAAGTGATCAAGGAATGAACGCGTATTCGTGGACGCAAGCCTTTTTCGCTTACCACGTCCATCTTGCTGCCGAGAAGTTCCTGCAGTTCCACACACAAGGCTGCGTGATCCAGGCTACCTGAGGCGGGGCCTGATGGATATGTCCATCCCCATGGGCGGCTTTGCGTAATCTATAAAAAGTGTAATCCCCATGGGTCCCAAAGGTATATTTCCAATGCTGTGCGCGACGAGTTGGCCCCCCATTTCTCCATAGGGAAGGTCGCGAGTTCTGGGCCTACCTCCCAGTGTCGTTATGAATGTCCCTTTGTATAAGTTGTTTCGATCGTACCAGAGATACTGCAAGTAATGCTCGGGCTTTTTTAAGTCCGGATTTCCACGCTCACCGACAGTGGCCTGAACGAATCCCCTGTATTGTGAGCCCAGGCTCAACAGGGTAAACCTCTTGTTGACGGCATCCCACGGAGCATATCCTATTATCTTCCCAGACACCGTGCTGGTTATCCATCCTACATTTTCGTAATTGCCTCGGTTCACAATGGTGAACGGGGTAGAATCCACCGGTTCTTTTTCTTCTTCAGGCACGGCCGAAAGGGGTCTTCCTATCTCGTGTCCTTCAAGGTCGGCAGTTCTTGCCCCGGTGGCCGTCAAACATAATAAGAGAAAAGTGATCATGGCAGAAGAAATCGCTGATTTTAAGATCATAATCTTATTAACCTCTGAATTGCTTTTCATTGCCAATATTTCTGCCCGAAATAAGCACGACTGTAAGCTGAGAGTTTTATTGGTGACCATCGCTCTTGTCACAGGAGTCGACCTGGAACAATGAGGTCCACCTCCATATTGCCACATTAAGGGCGGATACTCGGCACCTCGTGGCAGCCATTCCGACAATTCGCTCCTGGTCTCCTAAAGTCGCGCCGTAACTGAGAACACTCACTATGATGCTTTGGTCCCGGAGTCTGCCCAGCCACTGCCCACTGTTCTCCAGCAAATACTTCTGAGATGCTATGAAGACCATTTTGTCATCGGGAATGTTCCACAACACCGGTAAGAGCTTCCCCTCTTGAAATGTGTCTATCACAAGTGTTAAGGATTTTTCAAATATTGATTGAGCATCTCCCAATATGGTGTTTACCGAACGAAAATGAAGGATCTCATTCACACTCAGGAGCAAAAACAAAGCTATCAAAAGCGTTGTAAACAGGACCTTCCGGCCTGTGTGACGAACAACAAATACCAGCCCCAGGGCAACGAACGGCCAGACAATGCTCAAATACCTTTCTCTGAGGGCCTCCTTTACCAGGAGAAAAGAAAGATATTGAATAATAATTGCACCGGCCAGACAAAATCCAAACCACAATGCTCCTCCTGCGGGACTGTCCCATAGCGGTCTGAAACGTGCCAGGCCTCCGCCTGCCCTCAACCGGAAACAAGTAGACCAGCCGATTGATAGCAAGATCAAGACTACCACGAGCACAATGATGAGATCATTGTACGAAAGCACACTCAATGTCCCTCGAAAAGTCAGAGGTGTAGAGTGGGTTGGATCCAATAGCAGACCACCATCGGTTATCCGCTGCAGAATTGCGGTAAAGAAGCATCCGAAACCCGCTGCCGTAACCAGTATCCTTAATGGCAGCTCCTGAACATCAAAGGGTGTTATATATTCTCTGTTAAGATGGAACGAATGGTAAAAATTTGGGTGTACAATGAAGGCAACCAGGCATCCAAGGATAATTGAGGACATAAACAGAAAGAGTTGTTTCAGATTCCCTCGTGCCAGCTTAAAAACTGCCAGCAAGACCCCCGCCGGCAGGACAATGATCAGAAACTGATAGTGAGTGAGTGCCCCTGCACAAGTAACAATTGCCAGGAAAAGCAAATTTAATCTTTCGGGCTTCCTTTGATCGTAAACATACCTGATTGTCAGCCATGCAAACAGCACTGTCAGTAAAGTGAGCAAGTCATACATCCTTGCCATCAGTGAAGTAACAATGGTTGCGGGACTCAAGGCCCATAAGAGAACTACGAAAGATGCTTCAAAAATGTCCTCTAAGAGGTAATGGGCAAATTTGAAAAGGACAAATGTAGTGAAAAGAAAAATTACAAAGTTTAATGAAAGGCCTGTCCATAGATTTGTTCCGAACCCTCGCATCCATATGTGCAATAACCAGAAATATAACGGCGGATGGTTGGAATGGTCGGCCGTGTCCTTACCAATCTGCTTGAAACAAAATGTGTTGTCCACCTGAAGAAATTGTTTCCAAGCAGACGCGCGGACCCACCTACCGGCGGGAACCTGCTCCCCCCCTTCTATCCGGGTAGACCTGAACGTGCCTATATGTCCGGCGGCAGTCAGATACGAGAGGGCTTCATCGTGTTCGATGGTTCTCTTTTCTAAAGTCCCTGCGACTCTGAGTGTCAGCCCTGCTGCTACCGCCAGGGCTAATAGCAAAAATCCTATCGTGTCTCGGCGTGAAAGCATAAAGAATCTTGCCTCCTCTTGGGGAGTAATGGGCCTATTCTAGGCTTGTGGAGAACAACGGGGAAGCTCTGTGTATGCCCATTGCCAAAATTAATGTGGCATTATCTTTCCAAATCCCCCTTGTCCCCTTTAAAAAAGGGGGTTTTTAAGTTAACGTTTTTTGCCTCTTACCCCCCTTTGGGAAAAAGGGGAATTTACAAACCGAAAGTGACAATAAATTTGTCACTGGCTATAAAAGTCTGACTTCATCCGGTTGCCATTATGGACAAAGCACAGCTCGCATATCAACAAAAAAGAATCGCTTACTGGGATGCCGTAGCAGTTGCCGAAACACAGCTTACAGGGGCACGATCTTATCGCCAAAGACTTGCTGAAATTTTCCAGACCCTCGTGCCGCCCGGGAGCCGAATCATTGAGATCGGTTGCGCCCAGGGGGACCTTCTCGCCGGGCTCTATCCTGCTCGAGGAGTTGGTGTGGATTTTTCCGAGGAAATGGTTCATCGAGCCCAACAAAGGCATCCTCATCTGAGTTTTATAAACGTCGACGCACAAGAACTTCAATTGGATGAGACCTTCGACTTTATCATTTTGTCGGACCTATTGAACGATGTCTGGGATGTTCAAACAGTTTTGGAGCGCATAGTCGGGTTGACCGAGCCGAGCAGCCGGATCGTAATAAATTTTTACAGCCGTGTGTGGCAACTCCCTCTCGCTGTGATGAGGAAGTTGGGTCTGGCCCTGCCTGCTCTCGAGCAGAACTGGCTCACGGGGGAAGACATCGCTAACCTACTCTACCTGTGCAACTGTGAAGTTATCCGCAGGTGGAATGAAATCTTGTTCCCTCTTGATGTTCCCATAGTCAAGCAGATCTGTAATCGTTTCCTGGTGAAATTGTGGCCGTTCAGACTTGCAGCCATAGCAAACTTCATGATTGCCCGTCCTCGTCTTCAGGAATGCCCCCGCTCTCAAGAGCCTCGCGTTTCGGTTATCGTTCCGGCACGGAACGAAGAAGGCAACATACCGAGTATATTTGAACGGGTCCCTGAAATGGGAGCTGGAACAGAGTTGGTTTTTGTGGAGGGACATTCCCATGACAAAACGTATGATGCTATTGGCGATGCCATAGCACAACATCCCGAGCGCCGGTGCAGGCTTCTGCGTCAGGCCGGCAAGGGAAAAGGTGATGCGGTGAGGCTGGGATTTAAGGAGGCCACCGGGAATGTATTGATGATTCTCGATGCTGATCTGACGGTCCCACCCGAAGATCTGCCGAGATTTTACGAGGCATTGGTCTCTGGAAAAGGGGAGTTCGTTAATGGAGTTCGCTTAGTATATCCTATGGAAGACCAAGCCATGCGTTTCCTCAACCTAATGGGAAACAAATTTTTTAGCGTTGCCTTCTCCTGGCTGTTGGGACAGCCCATAAAAGATACGCTGTGCGGGACTAAGGTATTGTTTAAGGAGCACTATGACCTTCTTGCGGCCAATCGATCTTACTTCGGAGATTTTGATCCTTTCGGAGACTTTGATTTAATCTTTGGAGCAGCCAGGCTTAATCTGAAAATTGTAGACGTGCCCATTCGTTACCGTGAACGAATATATGGAACAACCAACATTCAGAGGTGGAAGCATGGCCTGCTGCTCCTCAGGATGGTTCTGTTTGCGGCGCGAAAAATCAAGTTCTTATAGTAGTGCAGTTCGCAAAATTTAGCTTGTCTTGGGAGGATCTTCCGGCAGGAAGAAAAACAGGCTTCCGGAACCTGTCAGGGGACAAGGCGGAAGCCTGTTTGATGTGGGGCGCTCTTATGCCCGTGTTATCTGGAACTCTGTCTGCCCATTTGCCCGGACAACCCAAGCGACCATCCTTGGAACATCAGGAGTCCTCTTATGTTCTGATCGACC
>CAINUH010000313.1 GCA_903853735.1 uncultured Desulfomonile sp.
ATTGTTGTCGATTGGCCTACTGATGATCGGTAAGTGGCGGCTTTGTCGATTTTAGGCAATAGTTTAACATGGCGAAGAAGAATGCTCTTTTCGCAGGAAACCGGCGATAGGGGGTTTTCATTGCAAAAGGTCCTCATCTGAAAAACTCCGGAGGGCTGTTGCATCGACAAGGGAGCAGCCGCGCCATTCTGGTCATCCTGCCTTTTTGGCAGACGGGACAGACATTGACGTCGATCCCGCAGAGTCTGATCAACTGTTCCTGCCAAGTCTCCTGGCTGTGGCCTTCTTTTGCTAAGGGTTTTCCGGTCCCAAGGATCTTTCGGCATACTGCGATGTCAGTGTCCCGGTTTCTGTTTGCCAGCAAGCCGAAGTGACGTATCCGTACATAGCGAGCGGGTAAAACGTGAAGAAGGAACCGTCTGATAAACTCATCCGCCTTGAGCGTCATGGTCTTTTTACGGTTATCGTCGGCATAGTCTCGCCAGAGAAAAGAGACATTGCCATCCTGGTTGGCAAGGATGCGGTTATTGCTGATGGCAATCCGGTGGGTATATCGGCCGAGGTACTGAAGAACACCTTTGGGGCCACCGAAGGGCGGTTTGCAATAGACGACCCACTTCTTTTCATAGAACTGTTTCCTGAAGATCTCGAAGTCGCCTGGATCTTTGAGATGACTGATACTGCGAGGGAAAACAAGATCACCTCTTTTGAAGCAATGCTTGAGGTGGTCAAGAAACTTACCTCTGAACAAGGCCGACATGACCCGGACAGGAATGAAAAAACCCTTGCGGCATGGCACCCAGCGGCCTCCGTCGGCGGATAGTCCACCACCGGTGACAATGCAGTGGATATGGGGATGATCCATAAGGTTCTGTCCCCAGGTGTGCAGAATCCCGATGGCCCCTATCCTTGCGCCAAGATGCTTCGGATCATTAGCGAGCTTCATGAGCGTCTCGGAAACGGATCGGAAAAGAAGATCGTAGATGACCTTCCGGTTCATCGAGACCAGAGGATTCAGTTCAGAAGGGATGGTGAAGACCAGATGGAAATACTGAATGGGAAGAAGATCCTCACCGCGAGCCTCGATCCATCTCTCTTTCTTTAAGGTCTGGCATTTGGGGCAGTGTCGGTTCCGGCAGGAGTTATACGATATCTCCAGATGGCCGCAGTTGTCGCACTTATCCTTATGCCCGCCGAGGACAGAGGTTCTGCAGACCTCGATGGCGCGCATAACCCGCCAATCATTGCGGGACAACCGATGGGATTCTCTATACGCAGGGCCGTGTTGACGGAAGATGTCCGCCACCTCAAGGCCGCCAGATGATGTTCGCATCCGCTTTCCGGATTACGAAACCTGGTTGGCTGCTCTATCGAGGGGACTTGTGACTTGGGACAGGTTCAGCCGACTGACATGCAGATAGACGGTGGTTGTTGTGGGCGACCTGTGTCCCAGCAGCAGTTGGACATGGTGGAGGCTCGTTCCCGCTTCTATGAGATGGGTGGCAAAGCTGTGCCGCAAGGTATGAACGCTTGCCGGTTTTGTGATACGGGCACGCTTTTTTGCGGCTTGGAAGATAGACTGTATCGTAGATAAAGATATATGATCATCCTTCTTTTGCCCTTCAAACAGCCACTCCGCGGGACGATACTTTTTCCAGTATTGTCTCAACTGCTCAAGGGTCGATTGGGATAAAATGGAGTAGCGGTCCTTGCCTCCCTTGCCCTGGCTTATCCTGACCGTCATCCGCTTGCTGTCGATATCCGTTAGCTTGAGCCGAGCCGCCTCACTGACTCTCAGTCCCGCTGAATACGTGATCATCAGCATCGCCTTGTGCTTGAGGCTCTTGGTAACCGAAAATAGGGATTCCACATCGGAGAGATCCAGCACGACAGGAAGTTTGCTCTTGGCCCGCGGATGCTTGATCTTCTCCACCGGCCATTCCCGTTTCAATGTTGTCCTGTACAAAAACTTGAGGCCGGCAACATAGTACCGGAAGGTTCCCTCCGATAGATGCCTCTCCTTAATGAGGTAAAGCAGATACTCCTTGAGTTCAGCCTCCCCAAGTTCAGCTGGTGATCGGTTAAAGTATTTTGCCAGGTTCTCCGCTTCTCTGAGGTAACTCTCCTGCGTCCTTGGTTTGGCTCCGCACAGCTGAAGGTCTGTCAACATCTGATCTCTCAACTTTCCCATGATACAATCTCCTTTGATTTTGATATCCGTCGACTCATGCCGACGGTA
>CAINUH010000314.1 GCA_903853735.1 uncultured Desulfomonile sp.
CAGGGTCTTGGCTACCGCTGATAGCATACGTATATGGTCCATCTCAGCCTTTATGAGTTGGTCTATCTCTCCCTTGTCTTTAGGGTCGGGGAGCAACTCCTTCATTCCGAGAAAGAACACTACTGAATCCTTTTCAAATTGGATGGCCACGTCAAGAATTTGAGCCGCAGTCATCCCTTTCTCCAATCTACTCTTGGCTGCTTCTACCGTAAACACATGAGTATCCGCGCTCGCTTGGAGATAACTTTCAGCAAGACCCTCCGGATCCCATACGGCCTCGGATAGGAATGAGCCTGAAAGCTGACTCCTAAGACTCTTAAAATCCTTTATATGGCCTTCTTCCATGAGTGCCAATTCCCCAAAGAGCTTTTTAACCTTGGGATCTTGAGCGTGTGACGCTGCGCCTGTGTAAAATGCATTGCCGTTTTCTTCAATGCGGATGGCCATGGTGAATACATCTTCTGCGGTACCGAAAACAAACATTAATAACCTCCTTGTCAAAAACCCTACTGGCTACTCCACTTTCTTGTACACGTTGAGCCCGATCTTTTCCTCTCGCCCATAAATCAACTGGTTTCCTTCGGTTGAAGCTACGATTATGGTTTTGCCGGATTTAGATGAACCAAACTCCTTGGAGAGATCTATTGCGATTTCCAGGGAATCTCCTTGTACATCCATGTCTACGTTTTTGAAGGACCGGCGTCGGCCTTTCAACAGTTTATTGGATTCCTGCTTATACACATTCAAGCCGATTTTTTCGTCTCTGCCGGGTAAGGACCTGCTGCCCTCTGTCGACGCAACTATCGTGGTCTTACCTGATTTAGATGGACCGAACTCCTTTAGCAGATCTACCCGGATTTTGAGGGTGTCGCCCGAGATTTCCATTTCCACGTTCTTCATTCCCCCCCGCACAACTTTGCCGGCAATCTTTCTCGCCAATTTGGGTGCTGACCTCGGTTCTGATTTTGACGGTTGAACTCCTTGAAGCGGGATCTCTCGATCATCCGGACTCCCTGTAGGCAAAGGGACTACAGCGCTCGTCTCACTCAAGAGGAGATCCCTGGTATCTTTATCCAGGTGCATTAACTTACTGAAATCGAGCTTGGAAATTACGGTCTGCTTCAAAGGAAGTTCTTGGAGCCAGGCCTGCAACTTTGAAAAAGCTGGGTTGGGCCCGTCTCCCAATATTTTCAGAGCATCACGAGCGACAGACCGTGCCTTGTCGAAATCCTGCAAAACCGATTCAAACGAGCGAATGATTTCAATGACTTCAGCCATCTTCCTGGAATGCACAAATCCTTTATCAAAGTCGGTGACCAGATGGCTCCATGCTTGAGGAGTAGGATCTCCCTCAACCCTGTAATAATTTCTGAAATCATCAGCGCTGATAAAAAATTCGAAGCCCTCTTGCGTGCGGACGCGGTAGGGCGATGCTGAATCGTCCAACAGTTCCACCAAGATTCCAGGTTTGGAGCCTAAGAATTGCTGGTAATGCCTCGTCATCGGATCTCCTTTCAGATAACTAAAGCCGATATAATACAGTAGCACCAGTCGCAGGTCCAGTGAGAAGAACTGAAAACTTCTTTGACAATGCTGAACTCGTCTCCAGTTTTTCCTTAACATAGCAAAACAAGAACATGGTTAAACAATGTTAATCATTTTTACGCACGATTTAGTGTTGACAATCAGGCGCTCGGCTTCTACCAATGGTCATATCAAGAGACCTGATCGCTCCGCACGGCCGAGTCTGCGGAGTTGGATTGGGAGTATTGTTAGGTCTATCTGAATATTCAGGAATTGTTCCATTGTTAGCTAGAAAGATTCTAGAGGGTGATGTTCGCGCAACAGCTCGGCTGATTCGTCTGATCGACGATGGCGACCGTGAGGTATTCGCAGATCTTGCCGAACTATATCGCTGTGCAGGAAGCGCCTACGTTATAGGATTTACTGGTTCGCCGGGAGTGGGAAAGTCAACGCTGGTAGATTCCATAATTTCGCGATTTCGTCGAGACGGTAAAACTGTTGGAGTGCTTGCGATAGACCCTACGAGCCCCTTCACCGGCGGGGCAATCCTCGGGGATCGGGTGAGGATGCAAAAGCATTTCCTCGACGATGGTGTTTTCATACGTTCAATGGCAACCCGAGGCAAGTTCGGCGGACTGACACGATCCACAGCGGATGCAATAGTGGTCCTGGATGCCATGGGAAAGGATGTGATTATTGTAGAGACCGTGGGGGTGGGTCAGGATGAGGTCGATATAGCACAGAGCGCCCATACTACGGTACTGGTTACGATCCCTGGAATGGGAGACGACATACAGGCGATAAAAGCCGGGCTCACGGAGATCGGAGACATACTCGTAGTCAATAAGGCTGACAGAGAAGGTGCCGGGAAAACCGTGCGCGAAATGAGATTCATGTTGCAGATGTCGGCCGATCGTCATGCAAATCAAGGATGGACTCCACCGGTGATAGAAACCGTGGCCTTGCAGGAGCAAGGAGTTGAGCAGGTCTACCTGGCGATTCTGGATCACCGGAGACACATGCTGGATCACGGCCAGGACAAATTGCAGCGGATTGAGAAGATCCGGGCTCGTAATCAGTTATTGGACCTGCTGAAAGAAGAATTGATGGACGCTGCGCTAGACAGGCTAGGAGGAGTGTCGGGACTGGATGAGGTGGTAGAGCAAATAGCCGCGAGGAAAACTGATCCGTACAAGGTTAGTTTGGAGATGGTCAGGAAACTGTTGGGAGGTCCCGTCCCTTGAATTTTGCAAAAGCCCTGCCGAAAATCGATTTTGATCACGTCCAACTAATACGGATCTTTACCATTATTCCAGTGGTTCTGATATTGTTCGCCGGCGCCGGCGCTCTTTGGATGTATCTCTTCGTATTTTCATTGCTTCCCGAAGGCCAATCACTTGTTGAGACGCCTGGCTTAACGTCCAACGTTACCGTTTTGCGAGACGGAAACGGGATCCCTGGTATCATTGGGGAGACCGAAGACGACGTCGTGCTGGTTTTGGGGTATGTCATGGCCCAGGACCGATTATGGCAGATGGATTATCTGCGTCGAGCAGGGCAGGGGAGGTTGTCAGAGATTCTGGGACCAAACTACCTCGAAGGCGACCACCTCATGAGAACAATAAAGGCTGGCCGGCGTGGACAAGATGTCCCTGTCAAGCTGGGTGACGCTGAGAACAGGTGGTTGGACAAATTTGTTCAGGGAATCAACAAGTACATATCTGCCCACGAGGGAAAGCTTCCGGTTGAGTTTTCCCTATTGGAGTACAGCCCCGCGATCTTTTCAAGAGACGACGTACTGACTATTTTGGATTCCCTGGCTTGGGAAACGTCGATAGCAGCACGAGTAGATCCGGTCATGACCCGTGTTCTCGGCCGCCTGGCTAAAAATCGCGCGTTGCAGTTGTTTCCAACCGATCCTGCTGTATCCAGTGCTGAGGTAGCCTCTGATCTCTACGGATGGGAACCCAAAGGGGCATTGTTTTCTGCGCTCGGCATGGGGCGCACGCTCACGCGGGTCCCTGGATTGAATGGCGGATGTGGATGGGCGGTAAGTCAGAGTAGGAGCCGTAGCGCTAAGGCTTTGACAGGATGCTGTTTCTATCAGACGCTGACCGCTCCAGGTTTCTGGTATCGAGCCAGACTGTTTGCCAAAAACTTCCAGCTCTCAGGAGTGTTTATTCCAGGTGTTCCTATTGCCATGGCAGGCAGCAATCCGCGATTGAGTTGGGGTTGCATTTCCTGTCCTGTAGATGACGCAGATCTCTACATAGAGCGGCTCGACTCTGATGACGCAAAAAGTTATTTCCGTGTGGACCGCTGGATAAAAATGGAGGAAGTGAACGAGCGATACCGTGTTAAGGGGGGCGGCTCTGTTTCCCGTTCAATTCTTATGACGGACTTGGGTCCAATTGTTTCAGATGTCAACCGGGCACGTGCTCTGTCACTTCGATGGACGGGCCAGGAACGGCTGGGTCTTTTTCCTGCAATATTCAACTTGAACAGGGCAACGAACGGGAACCAACTGCAAGGTGCTCTAAAGGGTTTGATTGCGCCTTGCCTGAATGTGTTATGGGCTGATGATGAGGCCAATCTTGGGATTCAATGTGCCGGTCGGATTCCCATCCGGCCGCCGGCCAGCGACGGAATAGTGCCTATGCCGGCGTGGACAGAGACGTACAAGTGGGTAGGATTCATCCCATTTCATGAATTGCCTTCACAAACAAATCCTGGAACAGGTCTGGCTGTAGTGGCTGACGGGCGCCCTGGGGGGCCTGAATACCCGTTTTTCGTTAGTTGCTACTGGAACGATGACTACAAGCACAGGCGTATCAGAGAGCTACTGGAAGAGGCTTCAGAGCACGACCTGGAAAGTTTTTACAAAATACAAAACGACACTTTTTCGCCTATGGCCGCGAGCTTGGTCCCTGTTGTGGTCGATGCCTGGGAAAAGCACGGTAACGCTGATAGTGGAGAACGCGAAGCCGTTCGAATCCTCAATACCTGGGACTTCCAGATGAACAGGGAATCCACAGGCGCCGCTATTTTCGGGTTGGTGTACCAGTCTCTGGTAGAAGATCTGCTGATCAAATCATTGGGAAATGAACTTTTTTCAGGATTCACGTCCTACCCTCCCTTAGCTGCCCGACTCGTAAGAAATGTCTTTGTGGATCACCGAAGTGAATGGCTGGGGAAAACAGACCGAGCGGCCTTTCTTGTGGATAGCTTCCAAAAGGCGATTGTCCGCGGAAAAGCCTTGATGGGGAATAGCATAACCAAATGGAAGTGGGGGGAGATTCATACAACCGTGTTCCGGCACCCAGTGTCTGCCAAGTCAAGAGTCCTGGAGGCTCTGTACCAGGTAGGCCCATTGGCGACGTCGGGATCATCGGACACCATCAATTCTTCCGGCTGGTCTGTAGCTCATCCTTTTGGTGTCGCTGGTGGGGTTTCATTCAGGCAGTTTGCGGACATGAGCCAGCCCCCTCTTGTGTTTGGGGTTATCCCTTTGGGCAGTTCGGCCCATTTCTTCTCCGCTCATTACAAAGATCAGACGTCGGCCTGGCTGACCGGGAGAGCCCTCATCGACCCTCTCAATATGGCGGATATCAGCAAAGATGGCTCCAACAGTGTGCTCTTCAGGCCTCCCGCTATTGGCTCGATATCTCTTAAGTAACAGTTTTCAATGCTCGTAGATTGGGACTGCCATGAAAACCATTCCCACTAAGATTCTCATTGCCACACGTAACCAGGGCAAGGTCAAGGAGATCAGCGAACTGCTGAAGGACCTCCCAGTTACTTTTTTGTCTCTCTCAGATGTGGAAGATGTGCCCGAAGTTAATGAGGATGGGGACACCTTTGAAGAAAACGCCTTGAAAAAGGCTCGATCGATCGCCTCTGCGACCGGCCTCGTCACCTTGGCCGACGACTCAGGGCTTTGCATTGATGCGTTGGATGGTCGCCCGGGAGTCCATTCAGCGCGGTATGCAGGGAACAATGCTTCGGACGAGGACAAGTGGTGTAAGATCCTTGGAGAAATCCACGACGTGCCTGACGAACTCAGATCGGCTCGATTTGTTTGCGTTCTGGCGCTGGTGGATCCGGCAAGAACAGAGATATTGTTCAGAGGCACGTGCGAGGGAATCATTACTCGTGAGCCAAGAGGGATAGGGGGATTCGGCTATGATCCAATCTTCTATTTTGAAGGAACAGGGCGTACCTTCTCGGAAATGGATCTGCACTCCAAGAACCTCGTCAGCCACCGGGGACACGCGTTACGGGAATTTGCCGCATACCTACGACAGCCAACATTGATCTAAGGCCATTTCCACCACTGCCGAGAGTTTCTGTTGAGTTTTCCCAAGACGCTTGTCTGTATCGCGTAATATGATGAATTCGCGTTGTTTTATGGAGCTAATTGTGTTGTAACACAGTATTGTTGCGAAAAGCGCGCAATAAGACTTGACATCGCCCACATGGCCGGATACACAATGAGCCTTCAGTTTCTCAAGGATGAGCTATCCGACATTCAAGAGGTCATCATGGTTTATAACCAAGCAGAGGCCCACAGGAAGATCACCGAACGAAGCAGAGTACAGGAAAAGCTATGGCACCTCTTTAGATTAAACGAAATCGAACAAGTGTTACTACACTAACGCGGAGTATTTCATTCGTGTTCTCAACATGTTGCAGGTGAA
>CAINUH010000315.1 GCA_903853735.1 uncultured Desulfomonile sp.
CGGAGGGTTGGCGGAAAACAACAAGGGCGACCCCGGGAGGTCGCCCTTGTTGTCATAGAGAACATTGCAAAACGCTTACGTAAATTAATACATGCCGCCTGGAGGCATACCGCCGCCGGGCATAGGAGATGCATCCTTATCTTTTGGTTTCTCTGCCACCATGACTTCCGTTGTCAACATCAGACCTGCCACAGAGGCGGCATTTTGGAGGGCGAGTCGTGTGACCTTGGCAGGATCTATCACGCCGTTTTCCATTAGATCCTCATACACTTCCTTCTGAGCGTTGAATCCAAAACCGGTCGCCTTGCCCTTGACTTTGTCTACAACAATGGAGCCGTCGTGACCGGCATTAATGGCTATTTGCCTGATTGGCTCCTCTAAAGCACGGATGACTATCCTGGCCCCCACTGCCTGATCTCCTTCCAGCTTTAGATCGCCTATCGAGTCCAAGCACCTCAAGTAGGCAACGCCTCCACCGGGAACTACACCTTCTTCTACCGCCGCACGCGTAGCGTTCAGGGCATCCTCAACTCGTGCTTTTTTCTCTTTCATTTCAGTTTCGGTCGCCGCGCCTACGCTGACGACCGCTACACCGCCGACCAGCTTCGCAAGTCTTTCCTGTAATTTTTCACGGTCGTAGTCCGAAGTGGTCTCTTCAATCTGAGTTCGGATCTGGCGTACGCGTCCCTCGATCTTGTCTTTTGATCCCGCGCCATCGATTAGGGTGGTATTGTCTTTGTCTACAGTTACCCTCTTGGCACGGCCCAGATCATTCAGGCTAACGCTCTCGAGTTTCAGGCCGAGATCCTCGGAAATGACCTGGCCTCCAGTAAGAATCGCGATATCTTCCAGCATGGCCTTCCGGCGGTCGCCGAAGCCCGGTGCTTTCACCGCGCAGGTAGTAAGTGTGCCTCTCAGTTTGTTCACCACCAGTGTAGCCAATGCCTCTCCTTCTACATCCTCGGCAACGATCACGAGGGGCCTACCCATTTTTGCTACTTGCTCCAGCAAAGGAAGCATGTCGCGCATGTTGGAAATCTTTTTTTCGTTGATCAGAATGTATGGATCTTCTAGAGAAACTTCCATCCGTTCAGGATCTGTAACGAAGTACGGAGACAGATAGCCCCGGTCAAATTGCATGCCCTCGACGACCTCCAAGGCTGTTTCCATGGCCTTGGCTTCTTCGACGGTGATGACTCCTTCTTTGCCGACCTTTTCCATGGCTTCAGCAATTATGTTACCGATCGTAGGGTCATTATTAGCTGAAATCGTTCCGACCTGAGCGATTTCCTTCTTATCCTTGGTCGGCTTGGAGAGGCTCTTTAGCTTTTTGACCACTGCTTCCACCGCCGCCTCGATGCCCCTCTTGAGATCCATCGGTGATGAACCGGCCGCCACCATCTTGATTCCCTCGCGATAGATGGCCTGTGCCAGAACCGTGGCTGTAGTAGTGCCGTCGCCCGCCACATCCGAGGTCTTGGAAGCTACTTCCTTGAGCATTTGAGCGCCGAGGTTTTCGAACTTGTCTTCCAGTTCGATCTCTTTGGCCACGGTCACCCCGTCTTTGGTGACAGTGGGGGCACCCCAAGATTTCTCCAATATTGCATTGCGGCCTCTGGGCCCCAGTGTTGATTTAACGGCGTCGGCCATAATGTTCACGCCTTTTAGGATCTTATCGCGAGCCGGTTGTCCGAACATAATTATCTTAGCGGCCATTTATTCTCTCCTTCTTTTTTTAAGAAATGAATTCTTGAGTTTTTTTTGGCAGTCTTGTGCGAGTCGTCTGCCGACAAATAAGCTATTCCACCAGTCCCAGCACGTCATCCTCTTTCATGATTAGATATTCGTTACCTTCGATCTTGATCTCGGACCCGGAATATTTCCCAAACAAAACGGTATCCCCGGCTTTGAGTTCCAGAGGAAGAACCTTGCCTTCTTCCGTGCGTTTACCGGTACCTACTGCGATAATTTTGCCCTGTTGGGGCTTTTCCTTAGCCGTATCCGGGAGGATGATGCCTCCCTTGGTTACTTCCTCCGATTCCACCCTCTCAACGAGGACTCGATCATGTAGAGGACGAAATTTCATCTGCCTACCTCCAATAATAGTCTTTTGATTTCTCTGAGCGCCGCCCAGTTGTTAGCACTCTATATTAGTGAGTGCCAATACTCAGGCGTTTTGTCAACCCCCTCCGGCAAAAAAAAATTATTCAGACGCTTTTCTGATAGGCAAAAACTCTCTGCTTGAATTGAATCAAACGATCTATTAATGTCCCATTAGAAAAACCGGACATCAAGATTCCGTTTGTTCCACTGTTAGCGAACCCTATGAATCATATTTTTTTTATTATTTCGAGTCTGGTTTCAGGAGCAAGGCGCTAAATGAAAACATTTCTATCTTGTCCTCGGTGCAATCATAATATTCCACTCCACCGCAACCCCTTACCCACAACTGATGTCGTGATACGCAACGGTGACGGAATCGTTTTAATCAAGAGAAAGAATCCTCCTCCTGGATGGGCAATCCCCGGCGGTTTCATAGACTACGGAGAGAGCGCGGAAGAAGCCGCCATAAGGGAAGCTATGGAAGAGACCTCATTGGAAATAAGGGATTTGATGCTGTTAGGTGTATACTCAAAAGCGGACCGGGATCCCAGGCAACACACCATCAGCATAGTCTTTACAGCCTTCAGTCAAGGTGTTCCCAAAGCTGCCGACGACGCGATCGAAGTCGGAGTGTTCACCAGGGACAATCTTCCCACGCCACTTGCTTTCGACCATGATCAGATCCTTGACGATTTTTTTTCTACTGCGGCCAAACGTTGCGGTTGTATGCTTCCCGGTTAGACATTATGCTTTACTTGGAGAGATCACGACATGAGGCATAAGGAATGATTGGTATATCCAAACTCTACTGTGGCGCTGTGGAAGCGTCTGATCCTCTTCGATACGGCCGACGCTCCAAGGATCTGCCTTCTCACCTCTTGCAGTTTTCGATGGACAAAAAACCGGTGGTGGTCTGGAACGTAACCAGACGCTGTAATCTGAGATGCGTGCATTGTTACTCCAGATCAGAAGACCGAGATTTCGGAGGCGAGCTTTCTCTTGAGGAGGGGAAAACTCTTATCGATGACTTGGCTCGGTTTGGTTCCCCGGTAATTCTTTTTTCCGGGGGTGAGCCGCTCATACGTTTGGACATACTCGAACTCATACAGTATGCAGTTGGAAGCCGACTGAGAGCAGTGGTGTCAACTAACGGCACTCTGATTACGGGAGCGATGGCAGAGAAACTAAGAGATATCGGCCTGTCTTATGTAGGAATCAGTTTGGATGGCTTAGGTTCGCATCACGACAGCTTTCGAGGAGTGGCAGGCAGCTTTCTGAGGGTGATGAATGCGATTCGGAATTGTATGGAGGTCGGACTGAAGGTAGGGCTTAGGTTCACCATCACCAAACGTAACTTCGAAGACATCCCCGGAGTATTCGATCTCGTTGAGCAACATCGCATTCCCAGAATTTGTTTCTATCACCTGGTTTACTCAGGCAGAGGCACTGAACTCGCTCACGAAGATCTTGACCACGGGCAGACGAGGGATGTGGTGGATTTAATCCTTGACAGGACAAAGAGGCTTCATGAGATCGACCGACCGGTGGAAGTTCTGACTGTGGACAATCACGCAGACGGTCCCTACACTTATCTCCGCCTCGCAAAGGAGAACCCCGAGAGGGCAGCCCAGGTGCTGGAGCTGCTCAGAATGAACGAAGGCAATAATTCCGGTCGCGGTATCGGGTGTGTCTCATGGGATGGCGAGGTCTATGCCGACCAGTTTTGGCGCCACCATAGTTTCGGAAATGTGGGGGTACGTCCCTTTAGCGAAATTTGGACCGACCCTTCGGACCAGTTTCTGATGAAGCTCAGGGAAAAGAAAAAATTCGTCAAGGGCCGTTGTGCTCAATGCCGATGGCTGGATATCTGCGGTGGTAACTTCAGGGTGCGGGCAGAGGCAGTTTACGGAGATGTGTGGGCTCCTGACCCGGCGTGTTATCTGTCGGATGACGAAATAGGCATCCACGAGAACGCCCGTGCCTCAAAATCTCTCTGATAGGCCGATGGTTGATGTTTGTCCGGAAACACCATAGAAGAGCGAACAAGCCTTTCCGTCCATCAGTTTGCTCACATTAGACTGGGGCGGATTCGCCGGTAATCTGCCGATAAGTCCGACCCTATTAAATCTTGAGGCAACATGCTCTACGGCGGCCATATCAAATCAATCAATGACGTTGGGGATCTCAAGCATCTTGGTTTTGACTTTGGGGAGGTGATTCTCGAGAATCGCGAGGCACGAACTCGCTGGCTTGACTCAGGCCTCGTCAATGAATCAGATTCATGTTGGTTCATGATAGCTCACGGACCTCGTGAAGGTCCTCCCAACGATGTGAGAAACCTCTGGGATTGCTATTTTACGGATTTGAAGGAAACAGTTGACGTCTCGAAAGAGCTTGGAATCAGGTTTTTAACAGTGCATCTTTGGTTGGATCCCCGTTTCGTCAAGCCGGATGTAGTGGTTGAAAAAGTCGACTTTCTGAGAGAGATCGTCGGATACGGGCAAAAGCGTAATGTGCTGATAAGCCTAGAGAACCTGTCAGAGAACGCTGCCGATCTCAATCAGGTTTTGATAGAAGTCCCGGGTCTTTCAGTGACACTTGACATGGGCCACGGTCAGCTCCTTACCGAGCAGAATACATCGTTCGGCATAATTGACCGACTGATGACTTCGATAGGGCACGTCCATTTACATGACAATTACGGGGGCACGGGCGTGGCTGACGACCGTCATCTCCCAATAGGAGATGGAATCATCGAC
>CAINUH010000316.1 GCA_903853735.1 uncultured Desulfomonile sp.
ATTGACCCGACCGCGCATGCTGCCTATGCCCGGGAATTTGGTGTACACGGCTCCCCCGTGATCGGCATAGCTGCTCGACTCACCAGACAGAAAGGTCACATGGTGCTTCTCAAAGCCTTCTCGCAACTTGTATCGGACTGGCCCAACGCGCAACTCCTCATTGCGGGGGACGGAGAAGAACACCGCACCCTTGAGGTCCTTACTCAAGACCTCAATCTGACGGAACGCGTCCGATTTTTGGGCCCCATAAGAAAGGTCCGGGAATTCTTGGCCCTTCTGGACATCTTCGTCCACCCGTCACTCTATGAGGGACTTGGAATAGCCGTAATCGAGGCCATGTCCATGGCTCGGCCCATAGTGGCTACTAATGTAGACGGCTTGGCCGAACTCATCACGGATGGTGTTGAGGGTCTGCTGGTTGAGCGGGACAACCCGACCGCCCTAGCGGAAGCCATGAACCGAGTGTTGCGAGACCCTGCCCTGGCTGAACAGTTGGGCCGACAGGCCAGAAAAAGAGTTATAGAGAACTTCAGCATGAAGATTATGATCAGCAAGTACGAAGAACTTTACCTGGATTTGTGCAGATGAACGGTGCTTACGCATCAGATATTGAGTTTTCTGAGCGGTCCAGCTTCCAGGTAGTTCCGAACGTGGTAGCTGCAGCCGCATCAGTTATAGGTGGGGTCCTCATAGGGACCCAATCACTCATAGGTTTTGGCTCCATCCTGGCCTTTCCCATGGCAATGTTTATCCTGGCTCGTCCTGTGTATGGTCTGATGGGGATCTTTTTTGTGGTCAATGTTCTCTTCGTCGTCGATCGAACGCAGAGGATAGGATTCACGCTTCCCGTGACGGGAGGGACCATAAGTGCAACCGATCTCCTATATGGTCTCATGATAGCGTGCGTCATCTGGAAATTGACCATGGACAAGGACGTTTACTATCCGCGAAACAAGCTGGGAAAGCCCTTGTTTCTCCTCCTCGCATGGGCCGCAATCTGCCTATTCATGGGGATCACTTCCGGAAACGAGGTCAAGAAGAGCATGATAGAGTGGCGTCCTCTGCTCTATCTCTCCATTTTCTACATAACTGTGTTTCTCATTCGTGATGAACGAACCCTCTTGTTGGTCATAAAAGCTTTTTTCTTGGCCTACTTGGCTACATTCGCATTGGGGTTCGCCATTTTCGTCCAGGGGAGAAAAGCCATTGAGTATTTCACTGCAGGACAGATCGATCCGGGCCAGTCCATACTGCCCAGGTTCACTTTCGTTTCATCCGATTGGGTGCTCACTCTGCTCTTCATATCCATCGGTCTAATAATTTTTCTGAGGGACCAGAGGTACAAGACCTACCTGATTATGCTGAGCGCTCTGCTGGTGCTCAACCTCCTCCTGATACAAGCGAGGACTCAGATCCTGTCTCTATTCGTGGGCATGACTCCAATCATCATTCTCGCGCCGGGTCTGAAAAGGATTAAACTTATTGCAGCAGGATTCGCCGGGGTAATGGTCTTGGCCGTGGTCATCTTTTCCTTGGCCCAGACGGAATCAGGACAGAAAAAGATTGTTGATCCTATACTGGAGAGGTTTTCGGGGATCTACAAGAAACAGACGGATGTTGACCAGTCGTTGGAGCGTCGTCGAATGGAGAGTGAAGCAATCTTGCCCGGTATCTTTAAGCGCCCCATCATAGGTAACGGTTTTGGCTCAAAATGGTCCACCGACCCGAGGTGGGTCACTGTGTACAAGCACGACCCAACCTACATCCACAGTAGTTGGCTCTATTTTCTTTTCAAGATGGGGGCGGTTGGGACAATTCTGATGCTGCTTCTCATGTTCAGAGCCTCCGCCCTGGCCCTCTCAATAGTAAGAGATCCGCGAAATCCCTTTTTCAGAGGCATCGCGCTGGGGATCCTGGCCACCATGCCCACGTTTGTATTCACCGGGATATTGCAGCCAACGCTCTGGCATTTTCAGATGACCCCCATCATAGGATTTGAGTTTGCCGTCGTGGTCATCATGGACCATATTCTCAGCCGCAGACGCATGGAAAGCGAGGCAACTTCTTATGAAGCATAAAGCTCGAATACTGTACGTGAACCACGCGTCGAAGATAAGCGGGGCCGAACGATGTATGATCCGCATGCTTGACGATATTGACCGGGAGCGTTTTGAGCCCTTCCTGGCCTGCCCGGACGGCGACCTGGCAAGGGAAGCCGAGTTCCGGGATACCCCAGTGTTCAGGGTGGAATTCCTGGACTACCAGAGAAACCGCTCTAAGCTGATCGGCCGATCAGTGCCTAATCCGTTCCTTGCCTTGACCCACGCGACCGGGGCGACCCTGATCGGCCGGCGACTGAACCGGATCGCCAGGCAGTTCAAAGTCAACGTCATCCATGCCAATACTCTGCTTGCAAGAGTTCCCGCGTATCTGACAGGAAAGTTCTCGGGAGTCCCGGTCATCTGGCACATACGAGATATCTTATCCTCGAGAGTGTGGCTCACTATTTACGATCGGTTGGCACGGGGAGGAATCTCAGGGATTATTTCAGTCTCCAACGCGTGCCGATGGCAATTCAGAGATCAGACGAAAATCTCAACAATTTACGACGGAATATCGTCCCAGGTTTTCTGCCGTAGACCTGAAGAGGCTGATGCTGTCAGGCATAGTTTCGGCTGGGATGACAAAAGCGTCGTGTTCGGGATTTTTGGAAGGATCACCACCTGGAAAGGACATGAACAGTTCGTTGAAGCTGCTGTGGCCGTGAACCGGCGGTATTCTTCAACCCACTGGCTGGTGGTGGGAGAAGCCTGGAGCGACGAAGATCAGGAATTCGAGGCGGCGCTTCGCTCCCGGGCACTACAGGGTGGTCTAGCCGATCACCTTATTTTCACCGGCTTCAGGAATGATGTCAGCAGCCTCATGTCAGCCTGCGACGTGGTGGTGGTTCCTTCGATAAAGCCCGATCCTTTTCCCAACACGGTTCTGGAGGGAATGGCATGCTCCAGGGCCGTAGTCGCTTTTTCCGTCGGAGGAATTCCCGAGGCCATTGAGGATGGCATTTCAGGACGGCTAGTAACGCAGATGGATGCCGGGGGACTCGCTTCGGCCATGATGCCCCTCATTGAGCATCGTATTCTCAGGGAGACTTTGGGGGCTCATGCACGAAAACGAGTCCTAGAGAAGTTTAGCCCCGAGAAAACCCAGCGACGAATTGAACAGGTTTATGACACCATACTTGGGAGCGAAAACCAATGAGGTCTTTCCGGCAGGGTAAGCCGGCTTCATTTCTAGATGCCTTGCTCATTGTTCGGCCCGGCACGTCATCCTTGGTCG
>CAINUH010000317.1 GCA_903853735.1 uncultured Desulfomonile sp.
CCCATTCCGGCATGTTTCACAGCGGCGGCACTGCTTGTCGTGCCTGCATCGGGAAACACAGGAGCAGGTACGACGACTGTATTTTTTCCACCGCGGGCACCCTTCGCAGGCGCCTCCGACCAGCTCCTGGCCGGGAGGGCATGGACATCGGACGATATCAGGCGGTTCTTCGTCAATCAAAGTTTGTCCGATGACATCACGCGGTTCTTCGTCAATCACCGTTGGCTCAACCACAGTCGAATCTCGACACGAAGGAACCTCTTCCGGCAAGGTCTTGGGTATCGTAGTCTTCTGGATCAGTTCCTTCAAAGTTTCCGGAGAAACGCGAATCACGGGCTGAGGTTCCTTGTCCGCTTCCACATCTACTCTCTGACAAGACCGGACAATGCGCTCCTGAACGAATTCTTCGAATAGTTGTCTGACCTTGACCGCCCCCCAGATCCCGTACACGGTCGTAAGTTTCTGGTCTTTACTTACTTCCACGACAAAATCCGCCGGCCGGTCGGTAGGCAAGACTTCAATGATAGCCGTAGGAGTGGAGATAATAAAGTGGGACCGCGGCGTCGATTTCGGCAGGTCTCTTATGAATCGGACCATCCCCTGGTCTACTTCCCCGGAAAAGTCAGACGACGATCCCTCCTGGTCAAATCTGACGAACTCAAGCGATGAACTATTACCGAGTGATGCATCGCCTTGTTTAGGAACTGACTCCTGCCGACCGGATCGCCACCAGGCTTTGCCGGCCCGATCCGTGCGTAAAGTGTCTTGAAGAAAGACCGCTGCGTTTTCCTGGGCAGGTTGAGGGCGGCTCTCGCCCGCTCTCCTGATGGATACGTTCCCCAGTATCCGTTTGATTGCTCCGATCTGTTCCTGTTGAGATGCGGGCACGGGGTCCGAATCGCTAGCCCATGTGGACGAATAGTGAAAACAGCTCACGAGAGCAAGCGCGAGCAAGGCTCCCAACGTACGGCCGATTAGTCCTTTTTTCATGGTCACGGTGATATCTCCCTGGAAATGAGGTTGGTTTTGCCAGCAGCCTATTAGGCTGGAGCAACAATTTCTGAGCAGCCTTTACTATAAACAGCCAAGAGAGCGGAACTACTGAAGGCAATTTGCATATCTTTCCGTCTGATATGACCCACTCGTCTGGTTTCAGTCCTTTTGGTACGCTCAGACTATCCGACCGGCGCCGTCTGAACGGCCTGCCTGACACCAATGCGCGGTCAAAGAAGTGACGTCGGATGGGATGTAGGTCGTCAATCGTGGACACCGATATACTACGCCGCTTTTTGTTTTTTGTCTTCCGGATCTCCTCAAGGAGTTGGGGCATATCAAATGGCTTCGCGATAAACTCTCTAGCCTCCACCTCTTGCATATCTTCATTCATCATCGCCTGCATGGCCCCACTTGCCTCAAGGAGTCCAATTTTCGGGTCCATTCTAGATAAGGGTTAGCAACATAATAATGAGCCCATTTGTTCATTTTGTCTTTTGAAAAAAGGAATAACAAAAAAAAAAGCAAACCCTGTCGCAGTATGGCTCAATAATGTCCAGAGTGAGAATCGAAAACCGTCTACACACCGTGGGGCGGTCCGGTTTCTTTGAAAACGGAATTCAGAAAAACGGACGTAGTTCACTTAAAAAGAGAAGACTTTAATGATGAGGCTATTTCGGTTATTATATCTACGTATTCACCGAATACTTCAAAACAATAGCAGAGAACATGGACCTACCATGTAACGTTACGGAATAAATGACGGTTTTTGTTTTGCCCACCACTAACCATGAAAATTGTAGTTGACGGAAGATGCATCCCAAACCAGCTCGATGGAACTGGCCGAGTAGCCATTAACGTCATAAAGGCGCTTTCCGAGACTAAGGCTGATCTTTCTCTAACCATACTGATCAGGTCCGATCTTGCGAATAAAATTAGGGAGAGACTTCCCCAAAATATAAAAATAGTCGACATACCTTACCGCCACATCCATCCTTACACTGCGCTCAAATTGGGAAAAGTTGTGGACAGGTTGGGGGCTGATCTTTTTTTCAGCCCGCACATGCTTCAACCCCTGTTTATGAGAACGCCCAGCGTCATAACTCTTAATGACACAATGTGGTTTGGTGACACATCCACGCAGGCCCAAGGCAAGCCACTGAGAATGTTCGCCGGGAAAGTTTACTTCCGAAGCCTGGTGGAACTCTCGGTGCGCAAAGCAAGCAGGATAATCGTTCCGTCAGAATCAACCTATAACGATATTTCGACGTTTTGGCCTAACCGTATTCAGGATTGTAGTATAATTCTTTACGGCACAGACCCCATGTTTGCGCCTGCCGATCCTGAATCTTCAAACAATGATAGAATCGGCAGGTTTGGGTTAAATCCAACAAGGTTCTTTTTGCATGTTACCAATGGGAAGCCCTATAAAAATACTCCCAGGGTCATTGAAGCGTTCATCAAGGCTACTGGTGATTCGGATCTGTGTTTGGCCATCGTAGGCCGCACGAGCGTATTTACTCCTGACATCCAGGCTCTCGTCGCAGGCTCCAGCGCTGAAAAACGCATCAACTTTTTAGGTTCAGTAGATGATGAAGACGTGGTTTCTCTATTCCAAACAGCTAGAGCGCTCATATTCCCTTCCCTGTTTGAGGGATTCGGGCTCCCTGTCATAGAGGCTATGGCTTGCGGATGTCCGGTAATAACATCTACCAGAGGATCCCTTGGGCAGGTCGCAGGGAACGCGGCATTTATTGTAAATCCGGAAAGCGTGGATGAAATCTCAGACGCAATACTCAGACTGGAAAATGATGAACCACTTAGACAGCTTTTGGTCAAAAAGGGGTTGGAAAGAGCGCAACAGTTCTCCTGGAGAAAGGCCGCGTTGGAAATGCTGAATGTCTTTAAACAAGTCGTATAACCTTCAGAATGTGAGCTTTGACAGACTATCTTTCTTGACATGAGAATATTCCAGCACGATACTTCACATATGATTTCGTATATCTAATCCTAGAAAAGGATGGCTCAGGGACAAAATGTCGGAATACGATATTCTTCTCGGAGACGCGGGGACAAAAGCTAACCTTCTTGGAAACTACGCTTTTGTCAGGGGAATGATCGAAAGTGGAGTTCAAGTAGCGACATGCTATCCTGGCAGTCCTACAGCCGAGATGGCTAACGCTCTGCTGGAGATTTCAGAAAAGGCCGGTATCTATTTTGAGATTTCCACAAATGAGAAAGTGGCTCTCGAAGTGGCGGCTACTTCGGCAATCATGGGCCGCCCATCAGTGTGTTGGATGAAATCCGTCGGCTTGAACGTTGCCGCTGACTCTGCTGTTCAGCTCTCCTATTTGAC
>CAINUH010000318.1 GCA_903853735.1 uncultured Desulfomonile sp.
ATTCCGTTATGGGCGCACCAGTGCAAACATGGCTTCCCGGCAATCCGGGGGCGGATTATTTATTTGCTGAACCAGATACTATTTTTGTTGCCCATAATGCCGGATTTGAAAAAGCAATCTGGCGGCACATTATGGTGCCTGAGTTTGGCTTCTCCGATATCCCAAACAAACGCTGGCATGATACAATGGCCGTGTGCGCCCACAAGGCGCTACCGATGGAGCTAGAGGAAGTTCTTAGGATACTGCGTATTCCTGCACCGAAGGACATGGAGGGCCGTAAGGTAACACTCGGTATGTCCAAGCCAGGTAAGGATGGAAACTATGACCGATCGCAAGAGAAGCGACAGCGGGCGACGGCGTACTGTGAACAGGATGTTAGGGCGGAGGTTGCCTTGCATCAAGAACTTGGCTGGCTCCCGCCCGGCGAGCGGAACGTATGGCTCCTTAACCAGCGCACCAATGAGCGCGGCCTCCGCCTCGATATGCAGTTTGTCAAAGCCGCACAGAAGATCGTTGACGATGCCAGCGGTCCATTGCTCACCGAATTCGCCGCTATCACAGGGGGCCTTAAACCGTCTCAGGGCAAGAAGTTTCTGGAGTGGCTAGGGCGGCATGGGCTGGAACTTCACTCCCTGGCCAAAGAAAATGTTGTGGAACTAATTGGCAGTGATGAGGGTGACGATGAAGAATTTGAATTCAAGCCTGTGGTCGGTTCGCTATCTTTTCCTGTTCATAGGGCTTTGCGTATTCGTCAATTGGTTGGGTCCGCTTCAATCAAGAAGCTTAAGCGTATGGAATTGTGCGTGTCATCCGATGGCCGCGCACGCGGGCTTTCACAATATCACGGTACGTCTCCCGGCCGTGCGGCTGGCAGGCTTCTGCAACCCTACAACTTTCCTCGCGGTACGCTGAAGATTGACTACGGCGATGGCAAGGTAAAATCTCCGCCGCCGCAGTTGGTTGTTGATGCAATCATGTCAGGAGATTATCGCTATGTTCAGGATACGATCGGCCCTGCTGTTGAAACTGTTGCGTCTTCTTTACGCCATGCCCTTATTCCTGATCCTGGGCGTGTATTTCTATCAGGAGACTACGCCGGCATTCAAGCCCGCGTTGTTCTCGCAATTGCCGGCCAGTATGACAAGACCGCTCTTATGGCCAGTGGGGCAGACGTTTACTGCGATATGGCAGGACAGATTTATAAACGCCTTATCACCAAGAACGATCTTGCCGAACGGCAGACAGGAAAGAACTCCGTCCTTGGGTTGGGGTTTCAGATGGGTTGGCAAAAATTCAAGGACAAATATGCAAAGAATGAAACTGACGAATTCTGTGAAAATGTTGTGCGCGTCTATCGAAAGGAATGGGCACCGAAAGTACCCTTCGTGTGGTACGGGCTTGGCGATGCAGCAACCAAATGCGTTCATACTAGAGAACCCCAAGAAGCTTACGGGGTCGAATACCGAATAGAGGGTGACGCGCTTTCCTGCCGTCTTCCTTCCGGTCGCAAAATCTGGTATCAATTCCCGCGAGCTACACGAGAGGTTATGCCTTGGACGGATGATGAAGGCGGTAAAGTCATCAAGCCAGGCTGGCGCTATATGGCTAGGAAGAATGGCCATTGGACTGAGATTAAAGCTTTCGGGGGTTTGCAAACTGAAAACGTGGTTATGGGAATTGAGGTTGATATTCAGCGCCAGACACAATTCCTTTGTGAAAAAGCTGGTTTTCCTGTTGTGCTTGAAGTCTATGATGAAATCGTGGTAGAGCCTGAGATAGCAAACGCGGATGAGAAAGCTTTCGAGCAGATACTTCTGGAGGTAGAGACATGGGTGAAGACACTTCAAATACCGATCGCAGTGGAAACGTGGTGTGGCGATCGGTATAAAAAATAATGGCGAAAAAGAAAATCAATAGCAGGCAAAAAGGTGCGAGCGGGGAACGCGAGTTTGCCAAGCTGCTGAAGGTTCTTGGGTTGGAGGCTCGCCGTGGCCAGCAATTTTCTGGTGGGAC
>CAINUH010000319.1 GCA_903853735.1 uncultured Desulfomonile sp.
CCACCTGGAGCAGGTTATTGAAGTCATGAGCAATACCCCCAGCTAGAGTGCCAATGGATTCCATCTTCTGAGCATGGAGAAGTTGCTTATGTAATTCCACATTCTCGGTCACATCGTGGGCTACATCCACAAAGTTTACGACCTCGCCCGAGGAATCACGAACAGGGGAAATTGCAACGTCCTCGTAGAATAGCTGGCCATCCTTTCGCTGACTCACAAGCCTTCCTTTCCAGTGATTACCGCTCCTGATGGCCGCCAACTGGTCCTTGTAGTAGGAACTGTCGTGCTTGTCGCTCTTCAAGAATCTGGTACTCCTGCCAATAACTTCTTCCTTCCGATAACCGGAGATGTGCTCAAAAGCAGGATTGATGTATTGGATAATACCATTCCGATCCGTGATCATTACGGACTCGATGGATTGCTCGATGGCAGTGGCCAAACGTTTCTGAACTTCCTCGGATCTCTTGCGTTTCGTAATGTCGGCACTTACTGACATTATCCCCTCTACATTGCCATCTGGTCCTATCAAAGGGGCTGCTGAGACGCTTATCTCTATAACCGTGCCGTCTTTCCTGCGGCGTGTCAACTCGACTCCTGAAAAGCCCTCGCCCCTCAGGACACACTCTCGAAGCATATGGAATTCGTCCAGCTTGTTTTCCGGCACAATCGGATGGAGACATCCCAGAGCCTCGCTTTCAGTCCACCCAAAGATCCGCTCGGCCGAACGATTCCACATCGTAACAATACCTAGACGGTTAAGAACGATAATTGCTTCTGGTGATGCCTGAAACACTGTCCGGAGCATCTCAGTCTTTTTGTCCAGATCTTCTTGGGCTTCTCTACGAGCCGAGATGTCCAATATCACTCCAATGGTTGCGAGATGTTGGCCGTCCATTGCCCTGAGTGCCGATACGGATAAGTCAACCCACAATACGGAGCCGTCTTTTTTCACATAACGCTTCTCAATTCTGTAGGAGTCGAACTCGCTTTTGTGCAAAGCATCAATTTTTTCCTTCGAGACTTGCAGGTCGTCAGGAAAAGTTATGTCTTGAGCCGAGAAGGTTCTCAGTTCTTCATCGGTGTATCCCAACATGTCTCGCAGAGCCGCATTTGCTTGTAAGAAGCAGCCTTCATCATTTAGCAGGGAAATTCCCACGGCCGCGTTATTGAAGATAGCTCGATATCGCTCTTCGCTCTCCCGCAAAGCGATATCCCCTTTCCTGCGCTCTGCAATCTCGCGGTTCAGATCCTCTTTTGATGCCAGCACCTGTGTTAGGTTCAAATTCATCTGGTTGAAAGCATGCGCCAGATCTCCGATCTCGTCTCTGCCGGTCTCCTCAATCCGGTAATCCAGGTTTCCCTTACCAATTATTGTTGTTCCCTCCTGCAAGTTTGCAACTGATCTCAGCACACGCCAATTGATGAAGATGTAGTTCACCAGAATGAATACGATAAGAGTACCGATCGTTGCTATGATCAGCATACTAATCCGGTAATGAATCTTTCGTGTCTCCGCCTGTATTAAATGTGAGAGGTGTGAGACATCGTGAATCATTACCTGTGCCTGGACTGCAAGCCGCGCCCAGGAGAGCCGGAGGAATCCAATATCACCGCCATACTTTATCGAACCGGAGTCTGTTCCTAGACCTGCTTTAACGTGATTGAATACCTCCTTCAGGCGCTTGTGGTTTGAAACGAAATTGTCCACTAGTACCTGTTCTTCCGGTCGATCAACCTGTAATTTTGCAAGGAGAGCGGCTATCGAATTGTATTTTGTTTCCCATTGTACCTGCTGTCTTTTCTCATGGAAAAGGATGTAATCGTTGGAAAGTTCTGATAGTTCATGACTTTTCAGGAGTAAACTCTCCGCTGTGTCTTCCCTCGCATTCAGTTCGTTGATCCGGCGAAACGTCACAGACAGGGCGACGGCAATGACGAAAGTAAAGATACACAAAATTACGATACTGAGGATTACCCTTGACCTGATCTTCATTTTCTTGTCCTCAACGGATAACAGTCACCGATTCCGGTTTTACCTTCTCAAGACCCTGCCAGTGAATATAATCCGGATAATATGGCATCTTCCGGTTCTTGATCAGGTTGCTATCGATCATCCAGCGCGACTCGTCCTCCATCGCGATGATGAGCCCCTGATCCAGCGAGAGACCCAGCTTGGTGTTTGGCCAGATCCTTTTGATATATGCCTCTTCAACGTTCAGTTTGTTCTGTATAAGCTTTTTTACTTTTTCAGGGTTGTTAATCGCAAATTGTTCTGCCTGATCCAGTGAACGCAAGAGCCGATCAATGAGTTCCGGATGTCCGGTGATATAATCGCTCCTGCAGATAAGCAGCCAGTACATCATCTGACCGCTCTGCGCCGGCTGGATGAAAGCATTGCCGCCTAGATTCTTCTCAATAGGATACGCATAGGGATCCCATGTAAGTACCGCATCGACTTCTCCCGTAATCAGGGACTCTCCTACCTGCGAGGGCTTGAGATCAACGAGAGTGACATCGTTCAGGCTGATGTCATGTAACTGGAGATGCCTGCCAAGATAGAATTCAGAACTAGTTTGCCGAGTAAGGCCAATCCTTTTTCCTTTCAGATCCGATACTGCCCCAATTCCCATGTCCTTCCGAGCAATAAGATAATGGAATTCCGATTTGGCGATGCTCCCGATAGTCTGGATTTTTTCTTCGTTCATTGCCTTTCCGACAAAGACAAACTCTGCAACGGTGGCAATATCGACGTCACCATCAAGAAGAGCACTTACCGCATACTTACCCGCCTCAAAAAGTTTTATCGTCACATTGAGACCATTTTCTCTAAAATACCCCTGATCCTCGATCACCCAGATAAGTCCGGACTCACTAAACAAAGAGGTACCAATCGAAACCTGTGCGGGAGGTCCTGTATATTTCCTGGGGATTCGCAGTTGACTGAGAACAATAATGCCCACTGCACTGCATACAACCAGTATGAGAAGTATACTAACTATGTTCTTGCGCTTCATGACCCCTCCGATGCACTTACAGGGCGGATTTCTACCACGCGACTGGAATCAATCCCCATCCAGTACCTCACGGACCATCCCCAGAAGTTGCCTCATGCCATAAGGCTTGTTCACGGCACCCTTTGCACCAATCTTGACTATATCATTAATCAAGTCATAGTAACCTACACCACTC
>CAINUH010000320.1 GCA_903853735.1 uncultured Desulfomonile sp.
CGCCGGCAGCAGCCAGAATCTCTTCTCCGGGAAGGAGACCGTACGTCTTACAATCCGCCTGGTTCCTGACAGACTGTGCGCAATAAGCACAATCTTCGGAGCAACGGCCGGAGCGGGCATTTATGAGACTGCAAGCGTCAAAAAAGTGGCCCTTAAAATATATCCTTACCCGATCGGCTGCGGCGGCCAAACGCATGAAACAATCGCCTGGAATGTCAAGCAGGATTTCGGCCTCAAACCGTGAAATCCGGCCGCCGGAAATAATTCTGTCTTCTACCTCTTCTATAATTCCCAAGTACGTTTTCTTTTGGCTATTCATAATGGACCTCCGGATTATTTTTTTCTTATACTTCTTTAAAACAATGGAAATCCAGCACAATGTGAAAATACCTACTGAATTCTGCATGGGAGCAATTGAACAAACAGTTTTCGATGCATGGAGGCCTAGAAAGTCGAGAACATTTTTGTCTTTTAGGAGACAATTAATTATGGCATGTTGCAAAAGGCCAATCAGCGGGGTTGACACGTTTATAATCAGTGATTATTCAAACAGGTGTCGACTATTATGCTAAGAAGAATGTTAGAATGTGATCCGACACAATGAATAATGGCCAATAGTTCCAGGGGGACAAAATGAATTATCCGGTTCCTTCAAGCCAACTAGATATTTTCTTAGCTCAGGTGAGGGCGATAAAGCCCTTGTCCGCGGAGCGGGAATTCGAGTTGGCAGTAAATTATGGTAAGACCGGCGAAGTGGAGGCGGCTCACGAACTAGTCGTCTCCCATCTTCCGTTCGTGGTAAAAATAGCCTTTCAGTATCGATACTATATGTTGCCGGTTCAGGATCTGATTCAGGAAGGGGCCATTGGCCTTATGAGGGCCGTGAAGAGGTTCGACCCGTATAAAGGGTGTCGTCTGGTGTCATTCGCGATATGGTGGATCAAGGCTTACATAAAGAACTTTATTTTGAAGTCATGGAGCCTAGTCAAACTTGGTACCACCCAGGCGCAAAGAAAACTTTTCTTCCGAATCGGCGATATAGGTGAGCATCAGGATGAGGAGTCCAGAGAAGCGCGAATCGATGAACTGGCAACTGAATTGAAGGTCAGGACCGACGATGTAATAGAGGTTGAGGCCCGGGTGAAGGCCAGGGAGTGGTCTCTTAACGAAGCGGTGGGCGATGATCGAGGCCTTACTGCAATCGATCTACTTGAAAGTGGGGAGCCTGATCAGGAGACAATGCTCATTGAGCGAGAGACAAATGAAGAGATTGAGGATATTACCAAGCGAGCCCTCAGAAAGCTTGATGGCCGAGAACGTTTCATAATTTCCAAGAGATTTATGGAAGAAAATCCCTGGACGCTCCAAAAAATAGGTGAACATTTTGGTACCAGCCGTGAGAGGGTCCGACAGTTGGAGAAAAGGGCGCTCACGAAGCTCAAACGAGATTTTTCCGGGCATTTTGCCGAGGGAGCGGTTTCCTGTGCCTGATAACTGCCTTACGTTTCAACAGGGGGCCGTGTCCGGTTCGCTGCGGCCCCTGTCTTGACGGATCCGGCCCTGTTTTCGTATCCTGTTGTAAAGTCGTTCGTGACCCAACCGTTGACACCCGGTTCACGTCGTGCAAGAAATCAGTCCAGTGCAAGTGCATCGTCGAGGTGCGAACCATGAACTATACAACTCGATTTTTCTTAGCAATATTTCTGTCCGCCGGCTTAGTAGTCGGCAACTCATTCTTGTTCGAAAAAGAACTGGAAGCAGGATCGCGAGGGGGATTCCATTCTAGTGCAGGATTTTCGAAATCGTCCGGTTCCAGCTACAGCAAGAGTTCGTCCTGGTCTTCACATACTCAAGGAACTTGGGACAGAAGCGGAGGAGGTTTTTTTGGTAGTGCCCCAAAGTCATCCTCCGGCTACTCCAAACCGTCTCTTGGGGGAGCAGTGCCCCCTTCAGGATCTCCTAAACCCCAATTAACTGATCAGACATCTTCAGGCTATCGGAAGCCTTCAACGGACACAAACCCGAGTTCATCAGGCTACAAGAAGCCATCCATGAATAGTGGCGTCACCCCGTCGGATTCCAGATCAACCCCGGACAAGACTTCAGGCGGTTACCAGAAGCCGTCTGTTCAGAATGCCTCAAAGGAATCGTTTGCCGGAGGCTCCAAGTTCGACAAGGAAACCATTAGTCAGGAGAGAAAGAAAAGATCCCAGGAGTCTTTGGAACGTTACAAGAGTGAACAGTCCAAGTTCATGAAGCCTGACTACAAGGTGGAAGGAGCCGAATCCAGTCCTCTCGCCGGCAAGGCAAAGGTTTACTCCGGATTTGACTACGGTAACCACTATAATCAGCGAGACAACTATTACAGGGCTCAGGGATATCAGCCGCCTGCCTACGCGTTCAATACCTCACCCAGCTTTGGGATTTTCAATACCATTTTTCTCTTCTGGATGCTGGACCACATTACGAACAAGAATGTTGCTGCTACGGCTTACAACCATTCCAATGATCCTGGGTTCCAGAAATGGCGACAAGATGCTGAAAGCCAGGCCAAGGACAACGCGGAGCTGAAAGCCAAGCTGGGAGAGATGGATAAGCAGATCAAAGCCCTGGAGGGTACTCCCAAAGACCCGGCCTACCTTCCGGCTGGGGTTCCACCGGAAGCAGCCTTGGCTGCAACCGTGTTTGCTGCCAAGAAGCCTGATAAACCTCTACTGAGAGTTGCAGCAGGCCGACCTGGTGGGGTGTATGACAAGTACGCCCGGATGTTGAGCAACACTGCGTCTGGTTTTGGAGTGAAAATTATACCGACGTCCGGTTCGACGGAAAACATGAAACTTCTTGTATCGAACGAGGCTGATCTGGCCCTTGTGCAGTCGGATCTTGTTGCTTTGGCTGACAAGAAATTGCCCGGGAAAGATCTGATAACTGAACAAAGTACTCTGTACACGGAATACGTCCAGCTAATCGCGAACCGGTCCAGCGGAGTGAAATCAGTCAAGGACATCAATCCCGCCAAGAATGTCATATACATCGGTCCCAAGGGATCGGGGACAGCGATGACGTGGGAGGCTTTTTGTGAACTGGAAGACAATTTTAGGAATATCCCCATAAAATATGCTGATTATTCAGACGGTCTGACACAGGTGGAGAATAGCCC
>CAINUH010000321.1 GCA_903853735.1 uncultured Desulfomonile sp.
ACGGTATTTACCATCCGGATGATGCGTCCCGGAAACGACGCCACATCATGTACCGACTCAGCAAACGGAATCGCGTAGGCCAGATTTGACTGAACTTCAGGAACGAGGTGCCCTACATTTAGTCGTTTCAGACTCTCAACGGCCTTGTCCAGTTCCTCGATTACGTGGGTCCTCCCCATCTCACTGGTTATAGAGGCGAAATGGTTGATTGGGCCAATTCCTTTCCCTATACCCAACCCAAACCGCAAAGCCCTGTAAAGATACCTCTTGGCTTGGTCGATAGAGTCCGTCAGAGACAGTCCTCCAGCCAAGAGAGTCGCTACAGCGGAAGCGAGGGTACAGCCGGTCCCATGAGTGTGGAGAGTCCGGACCCGTTGGGTTGCAAATTCATAATGCTGACTTCCATCGTGAAGGACGTCCACCGCGGATTCCAACATGTGCCCGCCCTTAACCAGAACATTCTTAGGCCCCATCTTTTGAAGCCCTTTTGCAGCTTTCTTCATATCCTCAAGATCCGATATTTTCCTTCCTGTGAGTACCTCTGCCTCCGGTATATTTGGCATGAGCAAATAACAACGAGGAAACAATTTCTTGACCAGGGCTTTCCTCCCCTCGTCGTCCAGAAGCACAGATCCCCTTTTTGAATACATCACCGGATCAACAACCACTTTTTCAATCTTATAACGGGCGATCTTGTCGGCCACTACCTTTACTATCTCCTCATTCACTAACATCCCAGTCTTCACGGAGTCCGAGCCCATATCGCTTAGGACTGATTCCAGTTGCAGCGCCACCATTTCAGGGTCCATGGCGACAACACTCTGCACTCCTAACGTGTTCTGGGCTGTAACGGCGGTGATGACGCTCATGCCGTATCCGCCGAGAGACAGAATGGTTTTCAGGTCTGCTTGGACCCCGGCGCCGCCGCTTGAATCAGACCCGGCTATTGAAAGGACCTTGTGAAGCATTGGGACCGCCTAGTCCACTTGAGAGGTGATTGAAAATTCCCAAATTTTCCTCTCCATTTCAGCGCGTTCTACAGATTGGAGTAAACAACGGCAACCTCAAGTAGTTAAGGTCACACCCTTAGACACATCCGTCAGGTCAGGGGAAATCGTAGAAGTTTTCCGACAACTTCTGTTATAAGATAATATATTTACCACACTTGATCAGGCTAATGAAGCCCTTTGTAGATGTGACGAATATTTGCTTTCTCTTGCAACTGATAGGTCATGAAATCAGAGTGTCCGGGGAAGGGCCCAAAAAATTTTCAACTGCATGGGTTGACAAACGGCCTCGGAGTTCGCTAAATATAGACGTAGTGATCAACAAATCTCCCAGAGGGAAAGGAGGTCGCAGTGAAAAGATATCGTATTCCCAGGGTGGCCCATTGTAGCGACGGCTGCCTTAGATAGTCCCGAGCAGGACGTAAAAAGGCTCATTGATTAACGGAGTGTGAGCCGGCACTGACCAGCAAAAGGGCTAGGTCGGCTCATGCTTTTTTTATTGACCGCACCCAGACCACTTGCGTGTAAAGTTTTCCCCCCTGTTGCAAATTATATCCAACTCGTCACACCCTAGACTGTCGGATTCGAATAGTATATGTTCCTATCGAATGGTCGGAGGCGTTTCAGGAGTGCTTCACCGTAGAAAATTGAGCGGCCGGACATTGTTCCCAATCCGGTGAATCAGGAATTTTTTTTTGTAGGAAAACAAATCGCTCTGGGAGGGCACGCGTTGACCGAGATTCTTATCAAAAAGCTAAAACCGGCTCCAATCCTTGTAGCCGGAGATGTTATGGTGGACGAATATATCTTGGGAGATGTGGAACGCATATCACCTGAGTCTCCTGTGCCGGTCTTGGTGGCAAGGGACAGGCTGAGAAAGCTTGGCGGAGCTGGAAATGTTGTTCGTAACCTGGTCACGATGGGAGCAAAGGTTGCACTATTCGCAACAGTAGGAGCGGATAATGCAGGGCGATGGTTCAAACGGCACTGCGAAGAAATGGGTGTCGAGGGGTTCTGGCTGAAGGATGATACCTCCAGGCCTACAACCATGAAGACCCGCGTGGTTGCGAGGAACCAGCAGATAGTCAGAATCGACGAAGAGCATGTCACTGCCATCGCGAAGGAAATAGAACTTGCAGTCGCCGAGGACATCAGGTCGGTGATGCCTCAGGTCAAAGCAGCAGTTGTGTCGGACTATGGCAAGGGTTTCTTGACACCGACATTGCTTCAGACCTTGTTGTCATCGGCAAAGGCCAACGCCGTGCCGGTGTTTGTAGACCCAAAGGGTATCGATTACAGCCGATATAGGGGAGCTACCTACATAACACCCAACGTCAGAGAGGCCTCCATGGCGTCCGGAATCGAAATCCACCGCAGAGAGCACCTTCTCGAGGCCGGTCGAATTCTGGTGGATCAGGTGAAGGCGGAAGGAGTGGTCATCACACGCGGCAAGGATGGCATTACTCTGGTTACTCGGAACAAAGCTCAGGACTTTCCTGTAAAACCAGTAGAGATAGTAGATGTTACAGGAGCCGGTGACACAGTCGTTTCTGCCTTGGCCTTGTCCGTGGCCAGCGGTTTGCCCATAGAAAACGCCATCGTATTGGCCAACCTGGCGGCGTCACTCGTTGTGGCTCGTTTCGGCGCGGCATCAGTGAGTCTGAATGAGATGGTTGAAGCCCTGAAGGATCACCGTCACACCAACAAGGCTCTAAGCCCCGAAGATATGGACGTGGCACTCCGAAATCATAGAATGCAAGGACATCGGATTGTTTTTACAAACGGTTGCTTCGACCTGTTTCATGCCGGCCATCTCGCGTCCCTTCGTAAGGCCTCTGATTTCGGAGATGTTCTCGTAGTTGGTATCAACTCAGACAAGTCTGCAGCAGGACTCAAGGGTCCGGGTCGTCCAATCGTCCCTCAATCAGACCGAGTGGAACTCGTCTCAGCATTGAGTTTCGTGGACTTTGTTGTTGTGTTTGATGAAGAAACTCCGCTTGATCTCATAAAGAAAGTCCGGCCCGACGTTCTTGTGAAAGGAGAAGACTGGGTGGGTAAGAAAGTTGTGGGGGAAGAAATAGTAATCGCAAGAGGCGGAAGAGTTGAATTCGTAAAGCATGTGGGAGGTCTTTCGACAACAGACTTGATAAGAAAAATCAGAGGGTGATGGCTGAAAATGTTCCCTGCAAGGGCACAGAGGGCTTTTCGCAATCAGTCCAAATGGCCGGAAAACGAATCGAGGACCGCCTGAACGAAGTGTTCCTTCTGATTGAATGCCAACTCAATCCTTAACGCCGCCACCCTACCGGTACTCTTGAACCATTCCGGGAGCTTCACCCAGTCTTTCTCGGTGACAACTATCGCGGATTGGCCCGCCTCCTGCAGAATTCTTTGTAGTTCACTGTCGGCAAAGACATGGTGATCAGGGAACACTTTGTGATCCAACACCTTCCATCCTAGATCGAGTGCCAGATTTCTGAATCGCACTGCATTGGCTATTGCCGACGCCAGCATCACTGGTTGCCCGTGGTATGCGGACGGGCTGATCAAGGGAGAAGAAAATCCTCGTACAAGGCCTACCGCAATCTGTTCACATCGGAAAATCGGCAAGCCACGGACGTAGGCTTCTGCTGCGGCGGGCAGGCTTGCGTTCCGTCCCATCAAAACCAGAATGTTGGCCCGTTTGAGTGCAGAAAGTGGTTCACGAAGTCGACCCAGCGGGAACATTCGATCTTCAAAGCCATTAACCAAAACGATGTCCGCGTTACGCTTGAGCGCTAAATGTTGGAACCCGTCGTCAAGAATGACAACATTTGATTGGAAGAGGTCAAATGCTGCACTAACCGGATTAATCCTTTTTCGGCCGACGATCACCGGAATGTCGGGAAGACGGCTCGCGATCAGATAGGGCTCATCACCCGCAACAGCAGGACCTACTAGAGGCTGCGAAGAGGTTCCATCCGACACCACCAGGTAGGGCGCCCGGTAAGTGCCCCTGTAACCCCTGCTGACTACAGAGGGTTTAAAACCCGCGGCACGAAGCATTCCCGCCAGGAAAATTACTGCAGGCGTTTTGCCGCTACCCCCCATGAGCAGGTTTCCGACCGATACAACTGGAACAGGGGGTTCTATCCTTGAGAAAAGGCCTGACAGGTAAGCCCTTTCCCTGATCTTCTGTACCGCATAGTAACCTGTGGAGGGAAATAGCAGAAAAGTGTCGGCGATTATTCGACCAGGTTTCATTATTATTGCTTGAACTGCATTTTATAGAGTCTGGCAAATTCACCGCCCAGAGCGAGCAGTTCGTCGTGGCTGCCTTTTTCGGCGATGCGCCCATCAACCATTACATATATGCGGTCCACGTTTCTGATCGTGGATAGCCTGTGAGCCACCACCAGGGTGGTACGGCCCCTCATAAGCTCTTCCAGAGCCACTTGGACGGCTTTTTCCGAATCCGAGTCCAGGTTGGATGTGGCTTCATCCAGGATGAGCACCGGGGGGTTCTTCAGCAAAGCCCGAGCAATGGCAATTCTCTGTCGTTCTCCTCCTGAGAGTTTGATTCCATTTTCCCCGATCAAGGTATCATAGGCGTTGGGCAGAGCCATGACGAAATCGTGAGCGTGCGCGGCCTTGGCGGCGCGAATGACCCTCTCCAAGGGCAGATCGGGTCGGCCGTAAGCGATGTTGTTACGCACAGTGTCGTCAAAAAGTATGGTTTGCTGCGTTACAATCCCTATCTTTTCGCGCAGCGACCGCTGGGTTATGTCACGCAGGTCGATGCCGTCAATAAGTATGCGACCGGACGTTACGTCGTAAAAGCGTGGCAGCAAATCCAGAATTGTGCTCTTGCCTACGCCGCTCTCACCGACAATTGCCACTGCCTCCCCGGCTCTTATACTGATAGTGATGTCTTTAAGGACTGGTTCCGTGTCATAGGCGAAGCAAATTCTGTCAAATAGAATCCCTTGTCGCACATTCTCCAAGACCGTGGCTCCCTGCTTGTCCTTCACTTCGACGGGAGTGTCCAGGAGCGAAAAAATCCTTTCACCTGCGCTTATACCTTCCTGAATGGTAATATTCACTTCGTTGATTCTCTTGATAGGTTCGTAGAGCATCAGCAGGGCTGCCATGAATGAGAAGAAGGTTCCCTGGGTGGATTCCCCGTTGATCACTTGATAGCCTCCATAGAAAACAATGGCGCATACCCCTACGCCTCCCAGTGTTTCCATTACAGGATTTGAAAGCGCGCGAACCTTGAATCTACGCATAAATGCATTGAAAAGGGTTTGATTCACTTGCTCAAACCTTGCCGTCTCGTAGTCTTCCATTGCGAAAGCTTTCACTATCCTTATCCCGGTGATAGTCTCATTGAGCCGCTCGGTAATGTCTTCGAGAGATACCAACATCCGTCTTGAATAACGCTTGAGCCGCTTACCGAAATGTAGAAGCGGATAAACGGCCAGTGGAAACACAACAAGAGCAATAAGAGCCAGAGTGAAATCGCGATAGAAAACAACGCACAGAAGCGCGATAACAGTTACCGAGTCGCGAACAAGGCCTGTAATCGCACTTGTCATAGCCCCCTGCACCATCGCAACGTCATTGTTCATTTTCGAGAGGAGTTCGCCTGTGGAGTGCCGCACGAAAAACCCCACGGACATTTCTTGCAGCTTACAAAACATCTGAGTCCGAAGGTCCCTGATGACGCTTTGGCCTATGTATGACATGAGATAGTACTGGCCGAAATCACACACGCCTTTTAGCAAATAAACCAGAACTACTACCAGCGGAATCAGGTAGAGCATTCGGCCGTCTTTTTGAAAGAAGATTTCGTCGAGCGCGGGTTTTACGAGGTATGCCAGTGAGGCCGTCAGCACAGCGACACCGACCATGCAGAAGCCCGCAAGTATGAGCCGTTGTACGTAAAGGTTTAGATAGGTGAGCAGCCTCTTGTAAATGTGCAATTCGTGGCTCCACAGCGAGGAGATGGAAAGTGAGGAAGCTCGGCAAGCAGTCTGAAGCCGACTTCGGCATGCGCAGGCAGAAGGCCATGGTCAAGCGGCCCGGTCACTCTTCCATAGGCCTGCTTGTCGGACGTCTTGGAATGACTCTAATGGTTGTCTGAGAACCTCATTGTCGACATAGGGCCGTAGGCAGCGATGCCGACCACTGAAATATTGGCCTTGTCCGCCTTTAAGCGCGTCTCTCCGAAACTAGTGATAATGGTCTTTCCCGCCTCTACGGCCAACACCTTAGCCTTCGCTTCGATCATGCTGTCCACCGTGGCCGGACCGACTCCAGGAACGTCGAACCGCATATCCTGTCTGGGCTTTGCCATTTTGACTACCACCCCATTGTGTATACCGAGGTCTCCAGTCCGTCGAATTGCCCGATCCGTACCTTCTATTGCCTCTACCACCAGCACTGCCGCGTTCTTCACCACGACAGTCTGGCCAATGTCAAGATCACCCACCCCCTGGGCCATTCTTCGACCGAATTCAATGTCCTTCCACTGTTGATCCGACGGGGCTTTTCTGGTTAAGACGCCAAGGGGGGCCATGAGCCGAGAAGCCCAAGAAGTGATTTCGTCGACCACAATTCCATCCTTGAGTAACTCATCGGCAATCGCCTCAAGAACAGTGTCATCGCGCCAGTCTTCCAAGGATCGCACCATCCTCAGGGCGCGACGGTCAGGCTTCAAATTCCACAGGCGCATGAGGTTGCTCTTTTCTATCTTGCCGGCCATGACTACACGTTCAATGTCGCGGGACTTGAGGATCGATATTGCCTTGTCCAACTGACCCAACTTGAGCCAAAAAATCTCGTTCACACGGCTTTCCATCGCAGGGTCGGTAAAGCCTGGAAAAGCTATCGCCACAACTCGGTAGCCCCTGCAAGCCGCCTCATCGGCTATGTGGAGCGGGAGATGGCCCGCGCCTGCTATGATGCCAACTCTAGTCAATTATCTTCCTGAATTGTCACTTGCCCGTTACCTGATAGGCCAGGATTATTACGATTCACCTTGAAATAATTAAAAAAGAATGCCTTGGCCGCAACTGGCTTCAGTCCACGGCACTATTACCTTCAAAGCTGCCGTCCATATTAGAACGCTCTGAAGGAGTGCCTGCTCAAGGAGACCCGGGCCATTCCCCTTCGAGAGTTGGCCAGGAAGTCCGCAAACCTGTGGGCCTCCGGAACGTGCGACATCTCGGCCTTGATTTTAGCCACAGCCTGATCAATCCTCAAGGCTGAACGAAAAGCGATCTTGAAGGCCCTTTTCAGGTGCAAAATGGTTTCCCTGGAGAATCCGTTGCGCCTTAGTCCAACCTCGTTCAGACCGTAGAGGTAAATTCGAGCACCTGAGGCCAATGTGTAGGGTGGAACATCCTTGGCTACCCCGGAAACACCTCCCACAAGCGCAAACTCGCCTACTCTCACGAACTGATGTACAGCCACGATGCCGCCGAGAATAGCCTTCTCTCCGATCTCTATGTGGCCTCCAAGGTGGGACGAGTTAGCCATTATTACACCTGTCCCCAGGATGCAATCGTGGGCGACGTGGCAATAGGCCATAAGATAACAGTCATCGCCGATCACCGTTCTGCCGCGCCCCCTGGTGGTTCCACGATGGATTGTTACATATTCCCTGATCCTTACGCGGTTGCCGATTTCTGTTCGTGTGTCTTCATTCTTGTACGAGAAATCCTGAGGCGGGCCTCCGATCGAGGCGAATTGCGAAACCTGCGTGTGAGTTCCAATGGTAGTGTCACCCTCGATAGTAACATGCGGACCAATCTCGCATTCGTCACCTATTTCAACGCTTTCTCCAATGATGGAGTAAGGCCCGACAACCACATTCCTACCTATTCGGGCCCCGGGATGCACAATTGCCGTGGGATGGATCATAAGTTTTCCTTGCCGCGGTGTTCAACGAGACTTTCCAGTTTCCTAATACGACCAAGGATTTCCGGGAGCCTCTTAAACAGTGG
>CAINUH010000322.1 GCA_903853735.1 uncultured Desulfomonile sp.
GAATATGCACAATGAACGCATATAATTTTTCAAGTGCCTTGAAGAAAGGGCATTGGACGCAGTCATGATGCTCGATGCACAGCTTATAAGTAAGGGTGAGAACCATGATGTAGCTGCGAGGCAAGACAGGCTTCGCAGCGCACAAATCAGTCAAATCTATTCTCAGTCCTCCGGAGGAAGCTTAGCTGCGCTGCTTGGGGGAATAGTCCTTGCTGCAGCTCTTTGGTTTTCAGATCCACGAACCGGCGTGATAGCCTGGGCATTGTGCTATGTGGTTGTGTTCATGGCTCACCTGGTCCTGGTCAGAGCGTTCCATTCAGCAGCCCCCGTGGGAGACGAAGCTTTGGCTTGGGGCAGATGGCATTGGGTGGTAACTACATCAGGCTCTCTGGTTTGGGGGTATGCGGTAGTTTTTCTTTTCCCGCAAGATGTTGTGCATCTCCAGATTTACATGATCATTTTTGTGGGTGGTATAGTCGCCGGGGCTGTTGCGATTTACTCTCCGACCAATGAATACTGGACCAACATTCTCGTTGCACTCGTTCCGCTTTCAGGGCGGTTTTTTTATCAGGGCGGAGAGTACAATGTGACGGTTGGGGCCCTGGGAATCATGTTTGGCATTGTTATGGGTTTCGCCGGCATACGCACCCACAAATTATATGCAGAGCTATTGACCATTCGGTTTGAAAGAGAAGACCTCATTGATGACCTCAGAAAAGAGATCTCATGGCGTAGAGAAGTCGAGAAAGATTTGCGAGAGACTCGGGACGAACTCGAACTTCGCGTAGCTCAGAGGACCTCAGACCTGAAAAAGGCCAATCTTGAGCTATTGGAAGAGATAGCGGAGAGACGTAAGGCGGAAGATGCCCTAAGAGTCAGCGAAAATGCATATCGCTCATTGTCTGCAAATATACCCGGGATAGTCTATCGAGTTTGGCCACAAGACAACAAGACGCGTTTTTTTGGAAGAGGACTCGAAGCAATAACGGGATTTGCGCCGACCGATATGAATTTCGGTGGGATCAGCGCAATACATCAATTGATTGTGCCGGAAGACAAAGATAATGTGGCACTCTTGATCAAACGGGCGATGGCATACGACAAATCCTTCGAAGAAACGTATCGCATTCGAGACAAGACGGGGAACATCAGATGGTGCACTGACCATGGGAGTTCCGGATCAAGCCGAGAGGAATCTTCGAAACACTTTGATGGTGTAATTTTTGACGTCACAGACCGAAAAAGGGCCGAGGATATCATACGAGAATCTGAAGAGAAATATCGTTTGCTGGTTGACAACGCCCAAGAGTCTATTTTTGTTGCGCAGGACGGCCACTTGAAATTCTGGAATCCTGCCACGTTGGAACTCTTGGGCTTTTCCTCGGAAGAACTGGTATCCCTGCCTTTTACACACTTCATTCATCCGGATGACAGGGAAATGGTTTTGGAACGACACCTCAAGAGACTGAGAAACGAGCCGCCACCCGCAGTCTATTCATTCAGAATTGTTAAAAAAGATACGGCAACGTTGTGGGTTCAACTCAACTCGGTTCTCGTGGACTGGGAAGGTAGACCAGCTACCTTAAATTTCTTGACTGACGTTACAGAATTCAAGAGAGCTGCCGATGTGCACGTGCGCATGGAGCGACTCAAAGCCATAGGCGATTTGGCCGCAGGAGTAGCCCACAATTTCAACAACCTTCTCCAGGTGGTCATGGCCGGGATCGAGTTGGCACTGAAAGATCTTGAATCGGGAAACATAATTCAAATCAAGAAAACTCTTGAGCGGGTTCGTAAATCGTCCAAACTCGGCTCAGAAACTGTTAAGCGTCTCCAGAGTTTTGCCAAGATTCGCGTGGATACAACTTTCTCAGAAAACAAAGTGGTCGATTTGTCCGAAATCGTCAGACAGGCTGTGGACATAAGTCGGCCGTGGTGGAAAACGAACCTCGAAAAAGAGGGGATCCGTGTTGCCATGGAACTCAATCTCACGGACGGCTGCCTCGTTGCTGGAGCGGAAAGCGAACTCTTCGAGGTATTGGTGAATCTTATTAAGAATGCTGCAGAGGCTGTGCCTAGTGGAGGCGGCATAAGGATCACTACCTGCATCATCGAAGATCAGGTGGTCCTTGAAGTGCAAGATAGTGGCATCGGAATTTCCAACGGTGACCAGAAGCGGTTATTTGAACCCTTTTGGACTACCAAGGGGGCTGTGGGAACCGGCTTGGGGTTAGCGGTCAGCCGCGGGATTGTGAGCAGCCACGGCGGCACAATCTCAGTAGCGAGCACAGTCGGAGAAGGGACCACTTTCACCATTAACTTACCTCTCGCACAGGCATCGTCTCAAGAAGCCGCGCCTTCCCTGTCAACAATTCTTGACCTCAATCTCAGAATCCTTGTTATCGATGACACGGAGCCACTGGTAATGCTCCTGAAAGATCTGCTTGCCGGCCATGGGCAGAAGGCGTTGGCAGCTCTCTCCGGCACGGAAGGGCTTGCTCTTTTCAGAGATAATGAAGTGGATCTCGTGATCTGTGATCTCGGAATGCCGGAAATGAACGGATGGGAGGTGGGCAAGATGGTCCGCTCCTTATGCCGGGAGAAAGGAATTCCCAAGACGCCCTTCATACTGTTGACCGGGTGGGGTGGACAGTTTATGGAGCCGGACAAAATAGCCGAATCTGGAATAGACGGAGTCTTGGAAAAACCGGTGGAAGTCTCCAGACTTTTCAGCATGATTCAACAAATCGTATTAGGTACAACGTGATGAGATCCGGGCGAAGTGAGGTAGTCGTCGGTTCAGCACACTTGTCTCCATTGAGTTGAGATATTAGGAACAGGTGAATATTACCGGCAAGTGAGCGCAATGTGTGATGCCGATGTATTGGAAATGAATTGGAAATCAAATGACTGAACACATTAATCCTTCCACGGCCGTTCTCATACTTGCATCCGCGTCGCCCAGGCGAAAAGAATTATTGACTGGTCTGGGCATTCCTTTCCGAGTCGTGCCTTCAGGCGTGCCCGAGGTTCTGATGAATGGGGAGTTTCCAGACCAACACGTTTCCCGGCTTGCTCTGGCCAAAGCGTTCGACGTCGCTCAACTTTTTCCTGATATGTGGATACTAGGGGCTGATACCATCGTAGTCATTGATGACAAGATATTGGGAAAGCCCGAAGATCGCGGTCAGGCAATAACCATGCTGGCAAGCCTGGCAGGCAGAACTCACGAAGTCTACACGGGCTATGCCATTGTGAACTGTCAGTTCCCTGAGAAACAACGTGTCCGCTACGTAACATCCAAAGTCCACATTCGGAGTTTATCATCAGGAGAGATCGAAGGGTATGTCCGTACCGGCGAACCCATGGATAAAGCGGGCGCCTATGCCATCCAAGGTATCGGATCAGCCATAGTCGAGACAGTGGAAGGATCATATACCAACGTCGTGGGCCTCCCGCTGTGCGAAGTAGCAAAAGATCTTGAGGAATTGGCGGTTTTCGATTTTCTGAAAAAGGACCATTGGTCATGATTGCGGAAAACTTTGCCGAAATATTCATGAAGATTGAGCGGGCAGCGGCTCGCGGCGGACGCAGCAGGGACGAGGTTCGCATCGTTGCGGCTGCCAAAGGACAAGGTCGGGAAAAGATTGAGGAGGCCCTGTCCGCAGGCGTCACAATCATAGGCCACAACTACCTGCAGGAGGCCTCGAGAGAAATGCCTCGGCAGATTCCGCCGGAAGTCGAAATCCACATGATCGGCCATCTCCAGAAAAACAAGGCCGGCAAGGCTGTAGAGATTTTTCATGTGATAGAAACGGTGGATAGCGTTGATCTTGCCGCCGCCCTTGCCCGGAGGGCCGAAGCCCTTGGACGGAATATTGGAGTCATGATCCAGGTCAATCTGGCTCACGAGGCTCAGAAGTCGGGCATAAAAGAAGAGATGGTTCCGGAACTGATAGGAGCAATTCTCCGCTTTCCTTGGTTGAGGCTCCTTGGATTGATGACTATGCCGCCTTTTTTTGATCAGCCCGAAAAGGCGAGATTTTTTTTTGCCCGGCTTCGGGATCTGAGAGAAAGACTCATGGCATCCGGGGATCTTGCGTCGGATATGAAAGAGTTGTCCATGGGTATGACAGGGGACTTCGATGTGGCGGTGGAAGAAGGGGCGACGCTCGTCAGGGTAGGCACAGCTCTGTTCGGACCCCGGCACAATGCGAATGATTAGCTCGGCGAATTTGAAACTCATTAGAGTGGTTCTCAAACTCCATCGGTTGATTGGAAGTGGATACGACGTTATCGTTACAGGCATCTTGTGATATGCGCCCACATTTTCGGGCCTGAGTTCTCATGCCGAGTGCCGTCAAACGAGGAATTTCAATAGGAGAGTGTGTTACGAAGTGAGAATTGTAATTGCGCCGGACTCGTACAAGGGCAGTTTATCGGCCGTTGAAGTCGCCAATGCCATGGAAAAGGGCATATTGAAAGTGTTCCCCGACGCCGAGGTTTTCAAGATCCCCATTGCTGACGGTGGTGAGGGAACGGTAGAGTCCCTGGTCATGGCTACCGGTGGACGCATAGTTCACGAAACGGTTGTCGGGCCCATTGGTCAGCCCGTACACGCCCACTGGGGGATACTCGGGGACGGCCAGACTGCTGTTATAGAGATGGCATCAGCGTCCGGCCTGCCTCTCGTTACACCTCGAAATCGTGACCCACGCATCACCTCCTCTTACGGAACAGGGCAGCTCATTAGGGCCGCTCTCGACGGTGGGTTTCGCAAAATCATAGTCGGGATCGGCGGGAGCGCCACGAATGACGGAGGTGCAGGGATGGCAAGTGCTCTGGGAGTAAAGTTCTTGGACTCTCTGGGCAGAGAGCTTGTCCCAGGGGGTGCAGCGCTGGCTCAGTTGGCCCAGGTTGACATCAGCGGAATTGATATACGGTTTCAAGAATCTGATATCGTTGTCGCTTGCGACGTAGATAACCCCCTATGCGGTGCTCTGGGCGGCTCAGCAGTTTATGGCCCTCAAAAAGGGGCTGCCCCCGACGTGGTATCGGAATTGGACGCTGCCCTGTGCAATTTTGCTACATTGGCAAGGAAAGCTACAGGCAAGGATGTGGCCGATCGCCCTGGAGCAGGAGCCGCCGGGGGACTGGGGGCCGGGCTCATGTATTTCTCAGGTGCCATCCTCCGTCCTGGTGTGGAGATTGTCTTTGAAACCACTGGACTGCCTTCCTTGGTCCAAACGGCAGACTTAATCATCACGGGAGAAGGCATGACCGATTCTCAGACTGCCTTCGGTAAAGCGCCGGTAGGGATAGGAAATCTGGCAAAAAAATATGGAAAGATTGCCATCTGTTTGTCCGGAAGCCTGGGGACCGGCGCAGAAGATGTTTTGAAACACGGCATTCAGGCTGTAATTGATATCATTCCGCGGCCAATGAATCTTCAGGAGTGCATGGCGTCAGCGGCATCGATGATTGAAATTGCTGCGTCCAGGATGGCTCGGCTGCTGAAGGCGGGAATATTGCTGAGGACCGAGAGCGCTGAGCTTCGCTAAATGGAGTTCTTCGTGGCATGAGGGGGGACAAATCGAGGCAATTTCATCGGCTCATACCAGCTCGCGATCTTCGAAATAACATTGACGGGACGCCTTTCACCACCAAAGCTTTTTCGTTAACTGTGTTACTTCTTTGAAAGCGAAATGGTGTCAGCCGTGAACGTTTACCGTGGAAGTTCTTCCATTATTGAGTCATGAATCAGGGGCCGAAAGATCTTGATACGCTGGTCGGCTTCGCCCATGAAGACACGGTTGGTTAACAAGACAACACACAAATCTCGGGAAGGGTCTATCCAGACTGATGTGCCGGTAAAACCCGTATGTCCAAGGCTTTCCGGGGAAAAAAAGAGTCCGCTCGAAGATCCCTCTTCGGAGGGTGTGTCAAAGCCAAGAGTCCTTGTGCTTTCAGCCGTGAAACCAGCCCTGCGGCAAAATACCTTGAGGACATCCTGATCAAAAAAGCTTCCTTCTGACTTTAGACTCGAAAGAATCTGCCTCAACAAAGCATCCACTCCTCGTGCCGTACCAAACAGACCTGCGTGACCGGACACTCCACCCAGGGCTCGTGCGTTCAGATCGTTGACAACTCCAGCGGAGTCATCCGGCCGGGTTTGTGCGACATCGTGGCTCGTGGTATCCGGCTTGAACATGAGGTCGTTTTCCAGACCCAGTTGGTTGTAAATGAGTTCCCTGGAGAAAAATTCGAGATCCTGCCCCTTACTACGTGTGACCATGAATCCCAGGAGCATGAATCCGAGGTCTGAATAAGCGCATCCATCTCCGGGCCTATATATGAGAGGTTCGTTGAGAATGAACTCGCTCACCCGTCCATGCACCGGATCTTGTATATCCATGAGATAGTACGGCCGCCACGCGGGAAGACCCGAGGCATGGGCCAGCAACTGCCTGGGTGTGATTTCTCCCTTATCCGGCGGTGAATTAGGAAACCATCGCACGAGCGGATAGTCCAAAATCTCCCGCTCTTCAGAAGTCATCAGTATCCAACAGGGGGTAGTAGCCAGAACTTTGGTCATTGAAGCGAGGTCAAAAAGAGTCCCTACGGTTACGGAGGCTGTTCCGGGACCGCCCAAAGTTCCGTACGGTCTATGAAAAACAAGTTCATCGCGATAGGAGATTAGGAGGACTGCTCCGGTAAACAGTTCTTCTTCAACGCCTTCACACATCAGTTTATGGGCATTCAGAAATCCCATGCGGACCTCGGCAACCACGTCAATCGCCGGGACGCCTGCGCCACTATCAGAGTTACGAGCATCTCTTATACTGGTGTAGTGTCTCCATAACAGCTTTACAACGATTTACCTTTTGGAGAATCTGATCGACCTCCTTGGTCCAGACAAAACGTTTCGGGTTTTCGTTATGTACCTTGATGAAATCATAGATGGCAGCGACCAGATCTGAAACACTGTGTAAGCCGCCATCAGTTCGATGCGTGCCAGTAATTCTCATCACAAAAGAAAGTTCTCTGTCGACGATTACAACGTTGTGTTATGCGAAGAGGAACTCCCTGAGCTACGATTCGCGCTAGCCCGGCCATGTATCTGTTCGAAATCATTCTTCCATTCCCTGACACAAAATCGCGGCACCCCAAATGCAGCTTATTACAATTACAAGCCACACGGGGATGTTTCGTGTCAACCTTGGGGCTTGTCAAGTACCGTTGACTGCAAAAGCTGTCCGGAGTTGAGGATTTCCTTTCCTTGGATCACGACCTTGTCGCCTGGTTGCAGTCCATCCAAAACCTCTGCATACGTCTGATTGCATAACCCTACTTTTATTCTTTTAAGCCCGGCTTTTTTGTCTGCGTCCTCCATGAACACGTTATTATCCGTATTATTCCTGATTTCTTCCAGTAACGCTTGCAATGGAACTCTGAGCACGTCAGGAATAGTTTTGAACACTATGCGGCCTCGACCGACCATGCCCTGGAGAAGATTCATGTCGGGATTCGGCAAGTAGACGCGGATTTCGAAAAGACGATTGTCATTGGCGACAGGTTGGACGTATGTGAGTTTTCCGTTGAAGGTGGCACCTGGATAGGGATCGATTGTGACCCGGCAATCCATTCCGTCTGCACGGATCTTTTGCATCGGCAGCTTGCCGATATCCACGTCCGTGAGAAAGGCCTCAAGATAGATTTGATTGTAATCGCTTATTTGGAATAGCCTTCCGCCCGAAGATATCCAGTCGCCCTTTTCAATGAATCGCTTGGATATTACGCCTTGGATAGGGGCTTTAACCTTGGTCTTTTTCAGGTCCTCCATTGCTTTGGCCAAAGCAGCCCTGTTAGACTCGACCTGGGCCGCAGCGGTTTGGTATGCGGAGAACTTCTGGTCATATTGGATCTGACTTATGGATCCGCTCTCATGGAGAACTTTATTCTTCTCCCACTCCGCCTTCAGGTAAGCCAGAAGGGCTTCATCTTTCTGAAGGTTGGCTTGGGCCTGATTTGCCGTCTCCCTGATCCTGGTTTCATCAAAAATTAAGAGGAGGTCGTCTTGTTGGACAAACTGACCGTCCGAGACCTCAATGGACTGAACTTGAGCAGACACTTCAGCAGATAGTATTGTGTTGGCAGTGAACTTCAGGGTTCCGGACACGTCCAAAGCGAGTTCAAGATCACCCCTGTCAACAGTCAGGATGCCGACCTTAATTGGGGGAGGAGGAGGTTTCTTGTCTTGTTTTTGGGAACACCCGACACAAACCGTAAGAATTGCCAGAAGGACAGAGAACAGACGGGCACTCATGTTACCTCATCAATTTCGTCAAGTTTCACGGGCTTCATTTTCCAGAACCGGTTCTTCAAGTCATCCAGAATTGTGTACACCACTGGAATAAATATGAGAGTGAAGAGGGTCGCCACGGAAAGCCCTCCCACTACGGCCATGGCCAGACCATTGTAAATCTCAGCGCCTGCACCCTTTTTTAGGGCCAGTGGAAGCATTCCCAGAACCATTGCAATCGCTGTCATGAATATTGGCCGCATTCTTCGCTTGGCAGCAAGGAGCAGAGCCTGGTCTCGTTCCACGCCATGCTCGTCTATGAGCTGAACTGCGTAAGTAATCAAAAGGATAGCATTTTTTACTACTAATCCGACCATCATTATGTAGCCCAAGATGGTGAACGAATCAAATGGGATGCCGGTGATTTTCACCAGGAAATTCGCTCCAATGATTGAAAGCGGAACGCTCAGGAGAATTGACATCGGTCTGAGAAACGACTGAAACTGCATCACCAGTAAAAGGTAAACTATTACTACGGATAGGGGAAAAACGAATCTGACCGCATCCATGAGCTTCTGGAGTTCGTTGACGGCTCCAAACGGCACCATTGTATAACCCAGGGGGAAAGCGACTGTCGAATAGATTTTGGCGACGACCTCTTGGAAAACTTCCGAGAGCGGTCGGCCTTGTATTGTGAGTTGTACGCGTGCACTGCGTTTAGAGTTGTAATGATTTACCTGGAGCGGTCCAAATGTGGTAACCACTGAAGCCACGCTGGTCAATGGCACGTGAACCTTGGAATCCTGAGGCGAAGTCAGAATGATTTTTCCAACGTCGGCAACGGTTTGGATATCACTTTGCTGTCCCCTTACACGTATGTAGAAGTATCTCCCTTCCACATCGTATTGGGAGGTGGTTTTCTGTCCGCCAATGACCGCTTCCACAGCGTCGGCAACGTTCTGTACGTCAAATCCGAAATGTGTGGCCCGCTCCTCATCAACTCTTATCTCGACTTGCGGTCTCCGCAGATATGAATCTGTATAACGAAAAACCACTCCCCTGGTCTGGTCACCTATGTCCATAATCTGTTTGACGAGGTCCTCAATCACCTTGTGGCTCTTTCCTATGATCCTCACATCCACCACATTGGATCTCGAGAAAATATTGCCGAAGAGGGGGAATCGGATTGGATTCACGGCCTTTAAAGGAAGGTCTTTGGAACTCTGGTAGGCGGCTTCGGCGATTTTTTGAACGCTCACTCCGCTTTCTTCTTCACGGTCACAGACGAGATAGATAATATTTCTGGACATAATTCTGTTCGGAGTCGACACAATGTGACGCACGCCTCTAATGCTTTTCCACCGTTCTTCCAGCACGCTCAGTAGTCGGCTGTTTTCATCCAGACTTGTGCCCTCGAAGGTTTCAATATTCACTCTAACCAGATTGGTTCCTCCGGTGGGAAGATAGCCGATTCCCGGCAAAAGCCATTGTGACAAGGCAAAAAGGCCTAGTACACCCATTATGAGGGCCAGTTTTCGTCCAGTCCCAACCATGAAGAATTTGAGCGACCACAAGAGCCCCTCTGAAACCTTCCCGCCCATCGTGTCGAACACATCCAGCGGCGACATTAGCTTCTTCAATAGGCCAGAGGGCTCTCGTTGCTCCTTCATCCACCGTGAGGCGAGCATCGGCACCACGGTGAACGCATCAAAAAGGGAAAGAAATATTGCGCATGAAATTATGAAAGCGACCGGTGCGAATAAGGTTCCTACCTCTCCCTTGAGCATGAGCACAGGCAGAAAAACGGCTGCGGTTGTAAGAGTACACATGAAGGCGGCCATGCCGACCTCTCGCGTCCCCTCGATACAGGCCTTGACAATACCTTTGCCCTCTTCGTATCGATGTCGGTAAATGTTTTCCAGGACCACGATGGCATCGTCCACGATCATCCCAATGGAAAGGGCAAGCCCGGCCAGAGACAGAACATTTATGGAATAACCGGCCAGATACATGCCGATGAATGTTCCAACAATGGAAACTGGGATGGATGTCGCTACAATGAAAATGCTGCGCCAGTTCTTGAGAAAGATGAACAGAACAAGCAGTACCAGTATGATTGCTTCGATCAGAGCGTCCCTCACTATCCGGACAGAGTCCCGGATGTAAACGCTTTGATCATAGATCTTGCGAAACTTGCCGCCGAGCGGCCCATATTCTTTCTGCAGCAGTTTGAGTTCGTTATCAATCAGGTCAATGGTCTGAACTATATTGGCTCCCACCTGATTGAACACATTAAAAATAATTCCTGGTTCACCGTTAATCCGACAGTATGACTCCGGTCGTTCGTACTTGTCTTCTATCACCGCTACGTCGGCAAGGTATACGATGGGATCGCCAGGTTTGGAAATCTTCACTCGCCTGAACGCTTCTGTGCTTTGGAGTTCGCCAACTGTACGAACCGTCCATTCGCGTGTTCCCTCGACGAAATAACTGGCGCTCTGGTTTAAATTCGTCCTATCTATAAATCGCTTGATGTCGGAAACCGTCAGTTGCCTGGCCTTAAGTCTCTCCGGGTCAAAGGTAATAACCATTTCGCGGTTTCTGTTGCCGTCGAAAAGGCAGTCACCGACTCCGGGAATTCTCTTTATCCTTGGGGCTATGTCTCTGTCGGCCCAGGTGGACATGGTGACTATGTCGGCTTGACCCGTGAGAGCTAACTGGTATACCGGCAGACTGACACGGTCGCTGGCCTTAAAAATTTGCGGTTTGTCAACCTCTTTTGGGAGGTCTTTCACGCGATCAAGATTTCTTTGGAGTTCCGAAGCGGCAAGATCCAGGTTAGTACCTGGTTTGTAAAAAGCGACGACGAAGGACTGGCCCGTAAGAGAGTAACTCTGGGTGTACAGCATGTTGGAAACACCGCTGATATTCTCTTCGAAGCGTGTGGTCACTTCTCCTTCCACATCTTCAGGAGCAGCCCCTGGAAACCTTGTTGAAATTACAAGCACGGGGTTTTCGGTTTCCGGTTTGAGCTCTACCGTCAGAAATTTTGCGCACACGTATCCAAAGACAATCACCAACAGCACGCGCACAATGACGGTTATGGGATACCTGACCGAGGATTCAGCGACGTTCATTCAGAAGTGCTCTATCACGCATTAGGTCTTTGTTTGGAACAATTATTCAGTTTCTCTCCAGGCTTTACGGCTTTTCTCAATGCTTTTCCTGACATTCGCCCAGGTTTTGGTGCTTAGAAAAGACTCCTGCCAAAGTGCAAGCATATCAAGGAACATCTGCCAGGGCACGGTAAAACTGAGTTCATCCGTTTTGTAGTACTTCCGAGCCGAGGGATCCCAGCCGCCTAAGACTGCCCTGTATTCTTTTCTCTCGAGATAGTGCAAGGGCCAAGTAACCAAGCTCGAACACGCGGAACCAAAAACTGAACTGACTGCTTCATTATCTCCAGTCACGAATCGCGCTAACTGGTGGAGACCGGAGAGGCACTCCGGGCGGCAAAAGAAAGCTACCAGTTCCGGGGTTTCATCCAGGGAAAAAAGATTCAATGGCTTGAACACGCAATACCGTTTGGGAGCACGTCTGGGGTCCAAATTCTCGTAAAATGACCGGCATTCTTCCGGCGACTTCATGTAGTGTTCACCTTCCAGGCGGCCGGGAATGCCGGTGGAGACATAACGGATAACCAGTTCTGTCTGAGGCTTGAAGTAACCCAGGAAAAAGCCTGCTCCAGAACAGCCGAAACGATCGTGGTCGAAATAGGCGGCTGTCTTTTTTTTGCGGGCGCGCCAGACATTTTGAATGACGCACGACATGTTCTCAAAAATAAATGACCAGTCTATCTCGTTTCTCAGTTCCCTGTCTCTGGTAGGGAGGAGGCCCGGCATAGGGTTGGGAGACACCCCTTCTTCAGGCTTGTTGTCTGTGTAGAAAATGCCAAAAGGCTCTTCATAATAGCCGATTATTTCCAGAAATGCGTTGTAGTCAACATTGGTTTCCCGAGTCATGTCATTCGCTCCCTCTTCCCATTCTTACGGGATAAAGTCGTAGGCAAACACAGCGCTGCGAGGGCCGGACAAGGCTAGGAATGGATCGGATCTGACTAGAAGTAAGACCAAAGACTGAATCCCGTTGTTCTTGAAATCGTGGATGCTGAAGTCAGAGATTATTCCGTCAACAGTCGAGGTATTCCATTTTTTTGTCAGATAAGCTCCGTCCCACGAGAGGGCTTGAATTTCACTCTTCCTGTCCATGCTCTTGATGACCAAAA